>JAFDGA010000003.1 GCA_019309545.1 Deltaproteobacteria bacterium | reverse complement strand
GAGGCTTTCATAAATATGGTTGCCAAAGAATGAACCGTTGGCTCGGCCCTTTTTGCTCATATCAGCTCCAGAAAAATTATTTCCTTGATATTACCATAGGTTAAGCATTTTGGGAGTCTTTTTTGTATTAATTTTTAGTAATATTTACGTATCGTTTTGCAACAGTCTCAATTTGAGGGGAGGGCGGGGGACCGCCGACCACCCTCTCCATACCGCTGTTTTTTTCTAACCCAAATTCATTCATTTTATGACCTGAGTAATAGTTAATAAAAAACCCCGAGATTAAGGATGCAGGTCTTGCATTTTTGAAGATGGTGATTAACCTATAATCAAAGCAGCCCGAGGACCGGAAAACCTGTCCCGGCACGCCTTAAGCAATCCATCCAGGGGCCATTGATGTGGAGTTAAAACAGTCCCACCGGGCTGCTTGAATATATGAAAAGCCATGCGCCAGGCATGGCTTTTTTAGGTTAGAACGTGGGTCTACCATGATGGGGAAAATTTTATGGCCTATCTGAAAGGGATAAAGTTCAACGGCCTGCTCGGATTTTTTATATTGGCCCTGTCAGCCGATCTGGCACAGGCCGGTAATTAGCAGCACAGCAAGTATTGTATTCCCCCCGTTCCAGGTGTAACGATAGTCTTTAAGCCCGCCAGTCAAGCAGAACTCCTTCAGGCCCTGGGTCAGACCCGGGACCTTCCCAAGACCTTGCAAATAGCTTTTCATTTCAGCAAGGAATTTCACACCATGCCTTCCCCCCAACCAGAAGTGCGGATTTGAGTCCGAAGCCCAGTGGGTAGAAAGGCGTTTGGAACAGATAGCCGCCGACAAATAAGCCAGTCTAAGGAATTAAATAATCACTAATCCTGACCGGCTTAAAATCGCGGTCTAGCTAATGGTCATCCGGGCATCGAGGACCAGCATTCCCTGTCCCTGCGGGAAAACCCGGATCGGATTGAGATCCAGCTCCTCAATCTGAGGAAAGTGAAGCATCAATGATGATAGCAACATTAATCCCTGGATTATGCTTTCCCGGTCTGCCGGGGGTTGACCCCGCCGGCCCTGCAGCATGGCGCTGATCCGGGTCTGGTCGATCAGCCGCCCGGCCTGGGCTTCGCCCAGGGGAGCGATGCCCAAGGCCACGTCTTCCAGAATTTCTACCCAGATGCCGCCGGCGCCGAATACTACCAGGGGGCCAAAGGTGTGATCCCGCCGCGCCCCCAACAGGATTTCCACCCCACCGGCTACCATGGGCATGAGCAGGGCTTGCCAGTCCTCCCCGCACGGAAGCCGATTTTGGGCCACCTGGGCCAGCTGATCAAATGCCTGGGCCACGGCCGCAGGGGTCTCCAGGTCGAGGACCACCCCTCCCAGATCAGATTTATGCACGGCACTGGGGGCCACCAATTTCAGGCATACCGGACAGCCCAGGCCAGACGCCGCACTAATTGCCGCGGCTTCCGAGGTTACCAGATGCCACTCTGGCACTGCCATTCCCAGACTCTGAAAAACCTCTAAGGCCACCGGCATCGGCAAGGGGCCGGGGGTAGCGAGGTAGGGGGCCAGCACCTTTTCTACCCCGGCTAGCTGAGGGGGCGAGCCCACCGAAGCCGAAACCACGGCTGGCGGTCGGGAGGCTTGCCGGGCCAGGGCCAGGCCCTGAATGGCCTCTTCGGGGAAATCAAACACTGGCACCCCCATTTGCCGCCGAAGGAATTGTCGTTCCTCTAGTTCGCCGATGACCGCGATCACCAGAGGTTTCTGGTAGTGCTGAGCCAACCTGATCTGATCCTGCACCGTATCCCGGGCGACGGCCTTCTCTTCATCGGATAACGGCTCATAATTCAATAACACGGCGTCAAAAACCGGATCCCGACAGAACTCCAGCATCAGGTCCCGATATAGCGAGAAGTCATAAACATCACCCAAATCCACCGGATTAATAGGTTCAATAATTCCGGCCCGGGAGCGACTGCGGATTAAATTCTGGATGCGCTCCGACAAGGGCGGCAACTCAAAACCCCAGCGCTGGCAGGCATCGGCCACCAGCACTGCCTGGCCGCCCGACCGCGACATTACTGCTAACCGGTTCCCTTTTAAGGGCGGCTGTTCCAGGGCCTTGGCAGCCAGCAGAAAATCGGCCTGGGTATGTACCCGACACAGCCCGGCCTGGGCACAGGCGGCATCCACTACCCGATCATCCACCGTCAAAGCCGCGGTGTGGCTGCGGGCGATAGCAGCGCTGGCGCTGCCAATATTGGCTTTGTGCAGCAGGATCGGTTTGGTGGCCGATTGCCCCAGGTCCATTAATCGGCGGCCGTCGACGATGTCTTCCAGGTACAGGTAAATGACGTGGGTCCCATCATCCTCCAGGAGATAGGCCAGGACATCGGTTTCGTTAATATTTAATTTATTGCCCAGGCTGATGAACTTATTCATCCCCAGCCCTTCCTGGGCCAACCAGGAAATCAAATTAGCGCCCACTCCGCCGCTCTGGGCCACAATGGATACCCCTCCCAGCCGAGGCCGCAAGGGAATCTGGGCGAACGGCAGGCAAAGCCCGACTTCCAGATTAATCAGGCCCAGACCGTTAGGCCCTACCAGGCGGATGCCATAATCCTGCAAGCGCTGGCGGACCTCTTCTTCCAGAACCCGGCCGGCCTCGCTGCACTCGGAGAATCCGCCCGACTCTACCACCACCCGGGTAATTCCCCGTTGGGCGCAGTGGTCCAAGACCTTGGGGACTACCAGCGCCGGTGCCAAAACTGTCACCAGGTCGACCGGCTGCGGCAGTTCCAGCAAGGATGGCAAGATTTCCAGGCCCCGCACCTGTCCGCCCCGTGGTCCGATAGGAAAGATCGGGCCTTGGAAGCCGAACGCGAGCAGGTTATTAACAATAACCCGACCCAAATTAGTGGGATATTCTGAGACCCCCACTACCGCCACACTACGGGGATAAAAAAATTGTTTCATCGGCTAGGGTTGCTCCTTGATCAATTTGGTTATATTTATATGATAAAAGTTCTTTCGAGATCAACACCTAGGCCTTTACAGGACTAGATTTATCAGGAAGATGACAGCTATTAGGAAAAAACCATGGCAGATTGTAAAGGCGATATTGCTACCGACCCGGAAGCCAATGTCTTATACGAGAAATGCTCAGATGTCGATGCCTACTTCTGGCAGGACTTGCTTGCTCGTCCTTACGAAGAGGTTACCGGTCGGACCGGGGCCTCGTTCATTAACGGCACTTATCAGTTGCCTTTTCTGAACCGGAGGCTGGTGATTGCTCCGGCTCAGCACCGAGCGTCCTACATTGGCGAAGAAGACCGGGACCCTGGATTTCAGCTCTGTTTAGTAGCTCTGCTTTTCCTGTTGCGGGTAAACCCCGCCGCCCTGCCCGGCTCTCAGGTCAGTCCCCGCGAATTCAAGGGTGGTACCACCTTTTTCCAGGGTCCCCACGCCCTGCCGGTAACCGGCCTGGAAGAGCGTTTTGGTCGAGATGCCACGGGTTTTCTGCGAGTCGGACAGCAACTCGGCGGTCAGTCACAGGATTTGGGTGACGCGGCCCTCACCCTGCCGGTATTTCCTGGTTTGTCGGTAGGTGTCATCCTGTGGGAGGCGGATGACGAGTTCCCGGCCCAGGTCAGTTTAACTGTCCCTGCAGGGCTAGATCAGTACTGGCCCCTAGACGCGGTCTGGGCACTGTTAAACGTAGTCACCCGGGAACTGTGGTGCGCCGGCCTTTCCACCTTCAGCCCCTGAGGATCACCTACCCTCCCACGGCACTGGCTTTTTGATAAATTGGACTAAATTCCTGAGTGACTGTCAAAAACCGAGGACCATGGTCAGGGGTTTGGCTTGTTTATGTCATGTTAAAAACTTATTATATCCTATCGTCTTAATCAATTAAATACAATTGATATAATGCGAGGCGTCTGAGATTCGGATATATTATCAATCGGAGCATTTAAAAGGTTAATTTACGGGGAGGGCGTAGGGCCTTTTGATCCCCCTTGCCCCTCTCCCAAGAGCCGTTTTCTTTGACCTAAGAATATTTAGTGTTCCGCGGTCAGGCCATTGCTCTGGCCGCTATGCTGAAGGCAAGCCCTCTGTTTTGGAGCATGAAATGCAAAAATTAACCATTGTTGAGGCCATAGAACTGGCCATTGCCCAGGAATTACAAGCCCAGTATAGTTATCTGGAGATGAGCAAACAGACCGATGACCCAGAGTTAAGGAATATCCTAATTGAGATCGCCAACGAGGAAGCCGGACACGAGGCCTCCCTCCGGAGTCGCCTGCGCTTATACAAAGAGAAGAATCAGTTGCGGGAGACTATCTCTCGCTATGTCAGCCCGGCGGTATGTGATGAACTCATCAAAAACCCGGATTTGTTGCAGTTAGGGGGGCGACGCCGCCAAGTAACGGTACTGTTTGCTGATATCTGGGGATTCACCGCCATTTCCGAGCAACTACCTCCCGAATCTGTGGTCGACATACTCAACCGGTATTTTACCGCCATGGTGGATCTGGTCTTTGAGCATCAGGGCACCCTGGATAAGTATCTGGGAGATAACCTGATGGCAGTTTTTGGAGCGCCGCTGGAGCTCCCCCAGGCGTCCCATCGAGCGGTTGAATGTGCCCTGGCCATGCACCGCCGCTTGGTGGAGATGCAGGAACAGGGAGAATTTCCGATTCGCCGCATCGGCATCGGCATTAATACCGGGGAAGCGATCGTGGGTAACATCGGCTCCGCCCGGCGGATGGATTATACGGTAATCGGGGATACGGTCAATGTGGCGGCTCGGCTCCAGGAACTGACCAGGGAACTGGAAGCTGATACCATAATTGGACCCTTGACTTACCAGGAGGTGGCCAGGAACTTTCAGGTGAAGGCCTGTACCCCGGTTATCCTGCGCGGCCGCCGCGCCCCCACTCCGATTTATCAATTGCTAGACTCCAAGGGTTAAGCCAATCGATGAGGTGTGATCCATGGAATATTATGAACTCCGGCCCATAGGCTGGGTCCGCAAAATAGATACTCAACCGGCCATCGAGGTCGATCCCAAATACGCCCCAGCTTTGGACGGCCTGGCTGGTTTTTCGCACCTCTGGGTGCTCTATTGGTTTCACGAACATGATGATCCCCAGAGCCGCAGTCTTCTCAAAGTTCATCCCCGCAATAATCCCGCTAATCCCCTGACCGGAGTCTTTGGAACCCGCTCTCCCCGGCGGCCCAATCTGATCGGTCTCAGCGCCGCCCGGATATTGGCAATTGATAACAACTTAATTCGAATCGATAAACTCGACGCCCGGGAGGGGACCCCGGTAGTGGACCTGAAGCCCTATTTGCCTGGCATCGATCTGCACCCCGAGGCCACCACCCCGGAATGGATCAGCCGCCAGAGTCCTTCCTCAGGGAAAACTCTGACTGGCTGAGACAGCACAACAGGCTGGCCGCGGCCCGCAGTCCTATTGCCAGCGCTCCTTCGTCCGGGTTTAGATCAGGGGTATGTAAGGGGCGCCCTTTAGTCCCTGGCGTCCGAGCCCCCAGGAAAAAATAGAAGGCGGGGACGCGTTGGGCAAAATAGGAAAAATCTTCGCTGCCCATCACCGGACGCATCCGATAAAGACGGGTCGGACCCAAAATGTGTTTGAGGACGGTGAGGGCTTTAGCAGTCAACTCGGGTTCATTCTTGAGGATCGGGTAAATCGGCTGGCTAATCAGACAATATTGGGCACCATAGCCTTTAGTAAGGCCAGATATTAGAGCATGTATGCGGGTCAATAAATTGTCCCGGACCGCCTGATCATGAAACCGCAGAGTGCCCTCCAGTTGCACCCGATCAGCCAGGATATTGAAACGCTGTCCCCCGGCGATGGTGGTAAACACCAGCACCGCCGGCTCTCGGGCATCCTTCCCATGGACTAGCAGACTCTGGAGCTGAATGAGCGCCATGGCCGCCACCAGAATGGCATCGACCCCTTTGTGGGGGGTACCGGCATGGACCGGCTGGCCGATGATCTCCAGCCTGAGGCGGTCGGCCCCGGCGGTGACCACCTCGGGACAATAACCGATCACACCAAGTTCTATCAGCGGCGACAGATGCAGAGCCAGGATGGCGTCCACCGGGGGATTCTCCAGCACCCCGGCCTCAACCATTATCTGGGCCCCGCCTTGTTCTCCCAGGGGGAGACCCTCCTCGGCAGGCTGAAAGATAAACCGGATCTGACCCCGCAGCTGATCCTTAAGTTCGGTCAGCACCCGGGCCGTGACCAGGGCAATACTTAAATGAAAATCATGGCCGCAGGCGTGCATGACCCCGGGGACCTGGGACCGCCAGGGACAATCCACCGTCTCGCTAATCGGCAGGGCGTCCATATCAGCCCGATAGGCAATAACCTTTCCTGGGGCGGCTCCGGTTAAGGTTCCCACTACCCCATGGCCGGCGATACCGTTAGTGACCTCCAGGCCTAAGTCCCGGAGATAATCCCCTACCACCCGCCCGGTGCGGACCTCGTGGTTGGAAAGCTCGGGATATTGGTGAAAATCCCGCCGCAGCCGCTTAAGTTCGGGAATCAGATTCAGGGCACGAGACTCGATGGTGCTCAGCAATTGGTCCACTCCGGCCATAATGATACTCTCCGGTAGAAATACACTTCATAAAAAAGAAAGATATGGGGTTACCGGAGGGGCTGCATGCCCGGGAACCCGGATTTCCGTTAAACGACCGGCTTGCAGCCGTAAGAGGCGGTCGGCCAAGGGCCGGGCCGCTTGCAGGTCTGGGCCGGCCAGTAATACGGCACCTCGATGCTGCTCCCGGTAATCCCTTAACAGCGATAGAATTAGATGATTATTTTTTAGGGTAATGGGCGAGCTGAAGGGTGCCGCCAGGATTAATTCTGGTTTCTTGATCAAGGCACAGGCCCACAGTACCCGGGAATAAATATCGGCCGGGAGTTCCGCCGGGTAACAGGAAAAATAAGGCGTCAACTCCAGCCGCTCAATCAGATCGGAGTAATCCCGGACAATTTCTTTCATAGTCCGCTGCTGAAAATAGCGCGCCGGCAGCGTAATATTTTCTACTACGGTCAGACGCCCCAGCAGAACCTGTCCCGGACTGATATAAGCGATCCGGCGGCGCAGTCGATAGAGTTCAGGCCTGGAACCCTGGGCTGGCTCCTGTCCCCAATACCGGACCCGGCCCTGGGTGGGGAACTGCAAAGTGGCGGCCAGGGATAGCAATTCCTGGGCTCCTGCTGGGGTCAAACCTTCAATTATTAAAAATTCTTTCAACCCCAAGGTCAGGTTCAGAGGAATCGGCCAATCGGGCGGGTGCCGGGGTAAAATCACCTGGTCCAGCAGCAGGCTGTGTTGAATCAAGGATTCAGTCCCTATCCGAAGTGATTTGGTCTTCATAAGTAAAAAACCGAGCTCAGAAAGGCGTCCACGGCCCCGCAGAACAGCAGGCTCAATACTGCCCCTTGAGATGTCTGACGAACCACCGAATTTAGTTGCCTCCCGGCCTGGAGACCGCAATACAGCGAGACCGTGGCGATCAGCATACCAAACAGGATGACTTTAGCCAGGCCTACCATCAGGTCCAGCCAGCCCAGGGCATTGAGCAAAGATAGCCAAAATCCCTCCCAATAGATTTCGGCGAATATTTGCGCGAAGATAAAACCGCCTAATACCGCGGTAATAGCAGAAAGGATAAACAAGGCCACCATGCTGGCGGTTAAACCCCAAAACCGGGGCAAGCCCAAAAAGCGTTGGGGGTCAATGCCCATGATCTGAAGAGCCTCCAGTTCCCGGCCAACCGCCATGATGCCGATTTCGACAATGATGGCAGTGCCCGAACGCAGTAAGACAAAAAAGGCAGTGAGCACCGGCCCCACCTCCCGGATGACAATGATTACCAGAAGTTGCCCAATAAATTCCTCTCCCTGGATTTCGATCAGGTGTGGCGTGGTGTGGACAATCACCAGCAGCCCTAAAATGAGGGCGGTAAGACCTACCAAGAAACCACCCTTGACCGCAGTAAGATAAACCTGCCTTGCGCTTTCCCGCAGGAGCAAAGGAAAACCGGTGCGGCTGGAAAAGGTGGCCAGCAATAAGCGGTAAAACAAAGCAAAGATCTCCAGTATTACGCTCAGATGACGGCGTAATCCGGTCCACCAGCGGGCCAGCGGTTCAATCGGCACATAACGTCTTTTGGAGGCGGTGGCGGTTAGGCTCATTCTGCACCGGCAACTGGAAGTTCAACCCAAAAAGTCACCCCGCCGGTCTCCCGGAGCTTAATGGCAAGGTCTCCGCGGTGCTGGCGGAAGATGGCTGCGGCCAGTGCCGGACCCAGGTGAGTTGGGGGTGGGGTACCGGTCTGGAAAGGAGCTAACAGTCGGTTGATATCGACTTCGGATTTGGGCGGCCCCGAGAACGCCAGGCTGAATTGCACCAGATGCGGTGAGGGCTGGTTAGCCTGGATATTTAACTCCCCGCCCGGCTCCAGTTCTTGGCTGGCATAATCCAACAGAAAAAGAAAGGCCTGGGCTAGGTCAGCCTGGCAGCCCCAAATCGATGGCAACCTTCCCAGCTCTCGGCTGATTGTTACTCCCGGCGGCAAGGCCGGCGCAATCAGATGCAAGGCCTGAGTCAGACTAACTTCAGGGCGGAAGGGTTTCCATACCGTCTCCGGCGGCTTCAGAAAGCGCCCTAAATCCTGGAGTTGGGAATCGAGGGTATGCAGGCCGGTGGCTAGATCGCGCCATTTTTGGAGTGAGAGTCGGTCGCCGCGAACCTCCAGTTGCTCCCGCACCTGACGCATTTCCTCCCGCTGGCTGGCGCTCAAAGAGGGTAGGGATTCGTAAACCTTTAATAGATTGATCAGGATCTGGGATTTTTCCATTAACATAGCCTGAAGTTCCAGGCAGTCCTGGCTCTGGGCCTTTAACGTCGGAAAAATTCCGGTTGTTACTCGCCCCAGGCAAGCCTGACGTTCAGCCGTGACCAATTGCTGGCCCAGTTTCTGGATTGCCTGGGCCAGGCGCATCAACACCTGACGCAGATTGGTCACTTCAACCTGCCCCTGAGGATCGACCCGTTCCAGATTGGCAAGCCATAAATCCAGATCCGCACTCCGGTCGGTATCCAGGGCATAAGCCACCCGGCTGAGGTGGGACAGCGGTTCGGTTATCTTGCGGGTCCAAAAATAGACTACTATCAGGGCCAGCAGGCCGGAGCTCAGCAGGCTCAGCATAATCTCCAACGCCACAGTATTACGGATCTTACTTCCCTCCTGGCTCTGAAAAAGTTTCAGGCGACGTAGACTATCGACCTCAACGCCGATTTTAGCTACCCCCCAGTAGAGTGCTCCCCGGTCTGGGAGAGGCACATATATGGGGAAGTAGCGGAGCAACATTTCTCCTTCCTTTTTCGGACCGCGGTTGACTGATTCCAAGAGGTTTTTATCGACCCATTGTTGATCATTAATCTTATCGATCAATTTTCTTTCCGATCCCGAGAATTTTTTCAAACCTCTTTCGGGACCAGTCATGGGCTGCAATTCCGGCTCTTCCCGGCGATAATACCAGTAAGTCAAATGACGGCCTTCGGCATCCCCTGGACCATGAATAAGTTCAATTCCTTCGATGACCTCATTGAAGGTGACTTTTTCCCATAACAGCCTTTTAACCAGCTGATCAATCTGTTGTTCCCCCCCAGGTTTGACTTTTAACAATTCCCTCAGGTGAGAAAACTCCAGCACCATGAGCCGGGCAATAGTAGTAGCCTCATTCTCTTTCTCTTCCTCAATGGATTTGATGGTGCGGTCCAACAGACCCTTAAGGGTAAAATGCAGCAAAGGAAAAAACAACAGCATGACGCCGAGGTAGATAATAAAGGCGGCAGCGCCTAACGACAGGAGACGGTAACCAAGGGACTCCCGGGGAGGAAGCAAAGGTTTGGCCATTTTACTCTTTCCTCACCACCCCTTGAAGTTCAACGCTGGCGGCGGTCAGAGCTGCCTCAGGAGAACTCTGGCCATGCAGGGCCTCTAACAGATATTTTTCCAAGATATTATTGACTATCCGGCTCTGGGGCCGGGGACGCAGCACTAAATCGACAAGGGCAAAGGTCGCCTGGTATACTTGCCAGACCTCTTTGTTTTTGACCTGCGTCAAGGCACTCTGCAGAGCTGGAATCTGACCCAGGGTCTCAGCCGCCAGCACCTGAAAGCGGTCATTGGTCACCAGGTTAATAAACTGCCTGGCGGTGGCCATGATCAGGTGATTGGTGATGGCAAATCGATTGATGCCCCAGCCAAAGGAACCGACATTAGAATAACGGTGGGGATGACCGGCGCGACAAGGAATGGGGGCTACTCCCACCTGGTTGAGATCGGTTAAGGAGTAAGGGGTTGGCCTGTCGCCTTGCTGGATAATCTCCTTCAGGTCTTGCATGCGGGTGTTCCAGTTAATCATGAACAACGCCTCACCCCGATAAAAGGCCTGACGCAGGCTTTGGGGAGCCTCAAATTCTTTTAACTCCCTGATACTGGGGGCCAGAGTTCCTGACATTTTACAGATTTCCTGGAGGGCCTCGATGCCGGCAGCCAGGACTTCAGGCCGATTGAGGACCAAATGACCCTGGCCGTCCAGGATGGCACCGCCAAACCCCCAGAGGATCGGATAGAAATCATTGATAAAATTTGTCGCATGGAAGATTAACCCATATTTCAGCGATGGTTCCTGCGGCAGAATTTTCTGGCAAACGGCCTTTAGCCCGGCCCAGTCTCGGGGGGGCTCCTGGTGGTAGCGACTCAGCAGATCCTGTCGGTAAAACAGAATATTGCCCTTTATGGAAATGGGAACTGCCATCAACTCCGCTTTCGACAGGCCGGTGATTTCGGGCACTGAGACCGAAAAGGCTTCAGCTACGGCCGGGACCAGGTCGTCTTTGGAAAAAACCCCGGTCCGCTCCATTTCATAAAGCCATCCGGCCATAGCGTAACGACGAACCCAGGGGGCATCCAATAAAAGCACGGTGGGAATCTTGCTTTCGGTAGACAGAGCCAGCACAAAAGGCTCGTAGGGGAGCAGATTTTCAGGCACGAACAGCCCTTTAAAGCGGCGATCAAAATCCTGATAAGCCGGAATCTGATGCTCTTGGGCCAGATGGCAGATCAATTTCTGGATCTGATTATCAAAGGTATAAGTGATCGTCTCCCGCGAGCCAGGAGCTTGGGGAGTTTTACAACCCAGGAAGCAAAGGATGATTATCAGGAGGAGCCGAAACATTCGGTCACCGCTGATGTTCAGGATTTTTGGTGATTTTGGCAAACTCGGTAAAATTATCCGGTTTATTAGACCGGCTGGCAACCAAAAACGTGTAGCGTTGCCAGTACCTTTCTCGATTTAAGGGAATTAACAGGGCTAAACAACTCAGCAGTCCGACTCCTTCCAACAGGAAAACCAGGCCATAAGCCCAGTGGACACTTCCCAACCTCTGCACACCCTGGTCTCTCAAAATCCCTCCGGCCATTTCCCCACCTGCCAGTCCAAGGCCGCTTACCAGATTCCATAAACCCATGAAAACCCCGCTGCAAGCAGCCGGGGCCAGACTCATGGTCAGGTAAGAAATGCCCACGTTAAACAACCCCCGGGCCAACCCCAGCAGCCACAAAGAATAGATCCCCAGACTCAACTCCGGCCAGAAAGAGGTCAGGCTAAGCAGGCCAAAAGCCAAGCTGCTCAAGATCAGACCGCCGGCCAGGATGGTCTTATCTCCCAGGCTCTGCCAGCGACGCATTAGCAGGTTAATTCCCACCATCCCGATGAGGATGCCATAGGAGGTATAGATCCCGAATCTGGTGGTTTCGGCCACCGGCAGCTCCAATACCTCACCGCCGTAAGAGGTTATTATAAAACTTTGGATGGCCAGGAAAAAGACTGAGGCCCACAAGAAGGCAAAGAAAATCAGCGCCTGGCCATTGCCGGCCAAAAGTTGCAGCGTGGGCCATAGTCGGGGAAAGCTCGGCGGTTGGGGTTGAGTAACCCCACCCTGGCCTTCCACTCCCCAGGTTCCCCAGAGGGTTATGAGCAGGGCCAGGAAGGTGACGAATCCAAAGACCTCATCCAGATAGGCCGGGTTATACAGGGGCAACAAATGTTGCAACAGGGATGAACCGACAATAAACCCGGCCAGGGTCATGATCCACACCAGGGTAAGCGCCGCTCCACGTTCTGCTTCCGGGATCTGGTCCACCAGCAGGGCATTGATAGCCGTGGCCGACACCGTGGTGCCGACTCCAAATAGGGAAAACAGCAGCACCCCTTGGTACAGCACCACCCAACTATGAGGCGCTACCGCCAGGGCCCGGCCCCAGAGTGGGAAAAAGGGCATGACGAACAGGGCCAAAGCCATCCCGCCCCAAATATAAGGCAGACGCCGCCAACCCCAGATCGCCCGGGTATCAGAAAAATAACCGGCTGCCAGGCCGACGGGGGTCATCAGGTGCTGGAAGGCAAAACTAAAGGTAACCACAGAGGCCGACACCTGAAGTTCAACAATCAATACCCGATTGAGGACATTGGCTAACATTACCACCAATAATGAGGTGGCAAAACGAACCATCCCTAATTTCAGCACCAGGGGAGAAATTATCATCTAGTATTTTGGAGAGAGGGGGCTTTTGGTCCTCCCCTTAAATTAACCTTTTAGATACTTGGAGTAATAAGTCATTGCATCTGTTCATAGAGGGATAGATAGGCCTCTACCATTTGTTCTAAAGAAAATTTTTGACTCACATGTTCCCGACAACGGAAAGGGTCTAATTCTGCTAATCGGCGGCAACCGTCCCGTAATTCCCCATAGGTCCGGACTACAAAGCCGGTTTCGCCATGGGCTACCACTTCGGAAACCGCGCCGCGATCATAGGCTAAAACCGGAGTGCCACAAGCCATAGCCTCTAACAGCACTAGTCCAAAGGCCTCATCCACCTCCAGGGGCAGCACCAACCCGCGGGCCTGGCCCAGCAGGGCTACCTTCTGGGTAAAATTCGCCGGACCCAGGTAGATAATCTGCTCCCCATCCACCCGGGGCCGGATCTCCTGGTCAAAATAAGGCTGGTCAGGACCAAATACCGGCCCGGCAATCACCAGCCGCACGCCGATCTCTTGGGTCAGTCGGATGGCGGTGTGCAACCCTTTATCAGGATATATGCGGCCTAAAAACAAAAGAAAATCCTGTTTTTGCGCCTCAAAGGGATAGTCACCCACGTCTAGGCCGTGCGGGATCAGATGCCGCCGGGGGTGTCCCAGAAGTTGGCGATATTGAAAATTACTGACAGCCACCAGGTGGACTTGGGGAAAATGCAGCAGATAATCTTGCTTGACCGGGGTCAGGGGCGTGTGAAGGGTAATTGCCAGAGGGGCCGGAGGCGGTCCCGCGGCCCAAAAGCCGGCGGCATTTTCCAGGTGGGAATGAATCACCTGAGGAGGCTCGGACCGCAAATGGGCCCAGGAATAAGAAAGATGCAGATTTTCAGAAAATTTATCTGGAGGCCAGAAAGCTTCTGGATAAGGACCGTGATGGGGCAGGGGAAATAAGGAATCCCCCGAGCAGAACAGCTGCACCTCTTGTCCGCATCCCAGTAAACCGCGGCTTAATAGCGCCACCATTAACTCCGTGCCCCCGTAGGTTGGAGGCGGTACTGGAATCCAGGGCGGCGCGATCTGAGCGATGTGCATCACCTGCCTCCGTGCCCTAAAATGGCCTGAATTTCCGGTCGGGTGGCTAACGGCGGCAGGGTCAGGTCAGCCATTGGGACCTGGAGCCAGTCAGGCGGAGCCTCGACTTGTGACTGCGGCACCGGAAGGTTGAGCATGGGCTCGGGTAGAGGACTTGGCTGCCAATTAAGGATTCCAGCCTCCACCAGAATTTCTTCCAGGGTATGAAAAACATTGCCGGCCATCTGATCCAGCCCCCGTTTCTTTGCCGTAGAGTTGAGGGGAGCATGGCGATGGTCCATCTGACCCAGATAAATTTGCACCAGGTGCTCTAGGTCATCGGTTCCGGGAACCAAATTTAAACGATTTAGGGCCAGAGACAGCAGGATCACGGTCTCGATCCCGTAGCCGCTTTTGAACGGCAAGGCGGTCCAGAATTTTAAGGTTCCAGCTATCTCCCCGGAGAGCAGATAGATTAATTTTTGTAAGGCCTGCACCCCCGGATGCGGACATAGAGCCAAAAATGACCGGTAGATGGCGTTCAACCGGCCTCCGCGGGGCCGCTGATAGACTACCTTGGCTACTTCCACAGCATCAAACCAGAGAATCGCTCCGACCGGATCGATCACCCAGCGGTGATTAAAATATCGCGGGCGGATATCGGCATCGATAAACTCTACTACTGCCTGCGACGGGCTGACCCCTTCCTGAGTGATCAGGTAGTAAAGGAAGGCTCGCATGACAGCCCCTTTGCCCAGCCGATCCAGATGTTGATCAGGGGGCAAAAACTTCCGGGCCTGGAACAATCGAACCCCTGGGAAGGTCTGATTCAGTCGTGCTAAGTTACCAGGCCGTTGTCCTCCGAAGGCAATCCAGACCTGATCGATCAGGGTTTGTTGGAGGGGTTCCAGAATTGCCACCAGACGGGCTAAATTAGCTGCTTCCCGGGCCGTCCCGACCGGGAAGACGACGTGCACCGGAACTTTTCTGGTCTGCTTGGTGGCGATCAGCTCCTTCCGGTCAATGCTTCCCACCGGCAACAGCCCCAAGGCCGGCAAGGTCGCGGACCGCTCCCAGTCCCCTGGTTTGATCAGCCTTGGGCCGCGGCTCAAGGAGTCCCCCACAGCACTTGGCGCGCCGCGGCCGCCACCTCCGGCCGGGCCAGCCAGGACTGGAGGGCCTGCCAGTCAGAGACTACCTCTAAATAAGCCTGCAAGGCGTTGGAGGGGGGCCGGTCGACCTCGGAAATCAGCGCCAGGTTTTCCAGGGTGAGTTGGGCCGCCTGCAGCATACCCTGGGCCAGATATTCCAGGGCCAACAGGGTATGACTCTGAAAGGCCCGGTGTTCCAAATCGTCCTCCAGGAAATTGCCCGGATAGGGTTTAAGTTCGGCCGCGGTTACCCGGGCCATGCCCGGTCGCGGCTCCTGGTCCCGCAACTTACGCCGGGTATAGAGGAATCGGGCCAGGTCCTGGCGCAGGCGCAGCCATTCGGGATGTGGTTGATCAGGCGGGATATGGATGACTGTCAAAGTATTATCTAAAAAAAACGGTATCTTAAACATACGCGCATTTAGCACATAGTCGATGTCTTCTCCTCTAGGGATGGCTGGATCAAAGGGAAGTTGTCGGAACAGTCTGGCGCTCAGAGCGAGATTGCCACCGAGGGCCAAAGGGCTGGGTTTGAGTCGGGACCCAGCCAGAATCAAGTCCTGAAATGCCGCGTTCATCCAGCGGATTTTGGGCCAATAAATGGTCCAGGCCGCGTCAGGTTCCGGCAACAAGACACCGCCGTCCGGATTTTGATAAATCCCGGCCAGGCCAAACACCGGATGCTCTGAAGACAGTAAGGCAAAATCTTCTGCGATTTTGGCTAAAAAATTGGCATCAGCAATGATTTCATCGTCATCCAGGCTGACCAGGACCTCGGCCTCCAAAATATTGGCCAGAATCAGGGTCAGATTGCGGACCTGGGAGTACCCCGATAAAGACAGCAAACCGACCCAATGCTCCTGCCCATGGGAATGGAGGAAATCCTTCAAGGCGGCCAGCTCAGTTGCGGTAAAGGTGACCACCCGGTAGGGAAGCGGTGGAGATTCCAGGATTTCCTGGAGTTGAGCGGCCATCGCGGCCTCGAGCCGGGGAGAAGTGGCGGTAGCCACAACCACTACCTGGACCGAGTCCGATACCAGAGGGGTAAGGCTATCCAGGGCCCGCCGCAAAGTTCCGCGGTTATAAAGCGGGGTCGGATGGTCGTAAATAATCTCTCCGGGCCCGGTCCCGAAGGGATGGGTCCAAAAAGTGGGGATAGCTATACAGTAGCGCATAATTTTGACAAGGTTAACCCTTTGGGTCCGATGAGTCAAGGGGATTATGCAGCGACAATGGGCTTGCGATTTCTTAATAGGTCTGCTAAGTTACCTAATTGGGTGCAGAGCGGTTTCCGCGGTCTCCATTTTATGTTGTTGCTCAGTTCTTAACATACCTAAAATTAATTCTTTAAATGCTTGTAGTAATAACTAGGGAAGGGTTAAACAAAATGTCCGAGTGGCTTCCGCTAATCAAAGATCATACTTATCTGGTCACCGGCAGTGCCGGGTTTATCGGCTATCATGTCAGTCACTATCTTCTGAGCCAGGGGGCACAGGTGATCGGCCTGGACAATTATAACGATTACTACTCTCCCATCTTAAAGCAAGATCGGGATCGACAGTTGCGTCGGTTCCCGCAATTTAACTCAATAAAGGCTGATCTCACTGATCTGACCACCCTGGACCAACTCTTTCGAGCTTACCAACCGCAGAAAATCTGCCATATGGCCGCGCAGGCCGGGGTCCGCTATTCCCTGATCAACCCCTTTGCTTATCAAAAGGCTAATCTGGAGGGTTTCCTCAACCTATTGGAACTTTGCAAACGTTACACAGTTGAGCGCTTAGTCTATGCCTCCAGTTCTAGTGTCTATGGTGGTCAAACCGATCTCCCGTACCGTGAAGAGCAGCGGGTTGATACGCCTATCAGTCTGTACGCGGCCACCAAAAAAGCCAACGAACTGATGGCCCATGTCTATTCCCATCTTTATAGCCTGCCTACCGTGGGTTTGCGGTTCTTTACGGTATATGGTCCCTGGGGCCGGCCGGATATGGCCATGTGGCTTTTCACCGAGGCGATGTTGGCCGGCAGACCCATTAAAGTCTTCAACTACGGGCATATGCGCCGCGATTTTACTTATATCGACGATATCGTCCAGGGAGTTGTGGCGGCTCTGCTGGTCCCCGACCTGGAGTTGTACGAAATCTTTAACCTGGGTAACCATCAGGCTGAAGAACTCCAGCGGGTTATCACCTTGTTGGAAAATGAACTAAAAATCAAGGCCATCCAGGAACTCCTGCCTATTCAACCCGGTGATGTCCCGGCTACTTTTGCCGAGATCCGCCGGGCCCAAGCCAAACTGGCATTTCAACCTGCCACCGCCATCGAAACCGGGATTCCTCGGTTTGTCCAATGGTATCTGACCTATCATAACTTATCCCAACGTCAATAAAATTAATCAAATAATGTTTCAGCCATTGAACATTCGATCAATGTTCCAAATATTAACCATATATAATTATATTTATTGACACTATTACGTTTTTATATTATAAATGAATAATCTCAGAACTAGTTCTAGCGGGTTTGAAGCCAGGAGGGCCGCTTTCCGGTCGGATTGTGCCAACTTAATTGGGACCCGCACCTTTTCCAAGGATGGAAAAGACTAAGGAGGCGGCCAGTTTCAAACCCGCCCAATCATCTTAAGAGACAATCCTTCACTTTATTCCCCTTTACCTCCTTGCCTGGACCTCTTAATTACTGACTGGTCTGAGCGGTTATGCGGAGCTTTTCCATTTATGGCAGAATACTTTGAACATTAAAGTTAAAATAGATTGACAAAAAAATTTAACCTATAGTAATGTAAATTTTAATTATTTTTTTGGTTCAGGAACTGCCGATTATTGGCTAACTGGCCAAAAGGCAGGCTTTTGACAATGACTCTTGTCAGGCAAAATTTCCTTTTCTAAGCGACTGCCACGCGGAGGGTAACCTAGGCTTAGGTATTACGGCGCTCCTAATAATCTTCGGAGATTTATGCCATGGAAGGCAACTCGATTGAGATTTCTTGGGCTGACTGGCGTCAAAACTTGGCTTATCAGCGTTACCTCGCCATTAAAGACCGTTCCCGAAGATTGCGGGCCCAATTCTTTTCGGTGCTTACCTTGGTCAGCGGCTGTGTTTACCTGTGCTGGCTGGCCGGGCAAACCTACTGGAGCGGACAACTTCATGCATATATCTTCCTAGCCGCAGAGAGCCTGGCCTATTTCTTATTATTTCTTTTGGGCTTCAATATCTGGCGGCTTTGCTTCCATCGCCCCGAAGGTCTGAAAGCGCCGGGGAGCTATTCGGTCGATGTCTTTATTACCTGTTGTGGCGAACCTCTGCCGGTCATTCAGACCACTCTGGCCGCGGTTAAAAATCTCGACTATGAGTCCTACCAGGTTTATGTTCTGGATGACAGTGGCCTTCCCGCCCTAGCTACCCTGGCCCAAGCTCTGGGTTTCCATTATCATTCACGCCTACTGGAGGGCTGGCCGATAACCGATAGTAAGAGCGGTAATCTTAATTTCGGCCTCAGCCTCAGTAAGGGAGAGATCATCCTGGTCCTCGATGCTGATCAGGTGCCTAGGCCTGATATCATCAGCCGTATGATTGGATTTTTTACCCTCCCCCGGGTGGCTTATGTCCAAAGTCAGCAAAGTTTCTTTCTGCCCGAGGATGATCCCTTCTTCAATCGGGATGAAATCTTTTATGAAATCATCCAAGTGAGCAACGATCAGGCTAACGCCGTGATCTCCTGTGGCTCTGGAGTCCTTTATCGCCGCCAGGCCCTGGAAGAGCTGGGCGGCTTTGCAACCTGGAACATAGTAGAAGATTTGACCACTGCTTATGAATTAGTAAGCCGCGGTTGGAAGGGCATCTACTTTCCCTATATTCTTTCCCGAGGTCTGGCTCCCGAGACCTTGAGAGGGGTATATCGGCAGCGCTTCCAGTGGTGTCTGGATGCCATGCGGGTCTTTTTCTGGGACAACCCTTTAATCAAAAAAGGTCTCAATCTGACCCAACGCCTCCATTTCCTCATCATCATGGTCACTTATCTAATCAGCGGTTTGGTATTGCCGATTTTTTATGCCATCCCCCTTTATTGCTATTACAAGGGTATTTCTTTTCTCCAGGGACAGGAGTGGGCTTTTCTCCTGATTCGAGGGGGATATCTCCTGCTAACCATCTTGAGCTTCCGTTATCTGTTTTTTAAAAAGGCGGCCTTAAAACAGTTTAAAATTCTCTGCGGACTTTTCCCCGTTTATGCCTTGGGCATCCTGGCGGCGCTATGGTATCTACCGGGACGCAAGCCGCTTTATCGACCCAATAATGTTACCCCCGGCACTGCGTCTGGCAGTGCCATATGTATCTTACCTCATCTGGGGATAATTTTCTTACACCTGGCTTTGCCATTTATCTCCATTTATTATGGCTGGGCTCCACTGCGGTTGATCGCCACGAACGCTCTTTTCTCAGCCTTTACCATCTGGGTCCTGGGGGAGATGGTAATCCTGGGACTTCGGAAACCCCAGTGGAGTCCCAGCATGGATCCACGGTTGGTGTATGGGTTTGAATCCTAGACTCATCTGGCTGTCAGGCATCGCCGTTTTCTTGGGCCTGTTGTTGACGTTGATTTGGCATCAGGATCCAGATTTCTGGCGCTCGGCGCATGCCTTATTTCAATCAGCGCAGCAAGCCGCTCAGCGGGGGGAACTGCAACCAGCCCTCAAGTACGCTCAAAAAGCCTATAAACGGCAGCCGGCCAACACCGGCTATGGAACCTTTTTGGGCTGGCTTTATCTAAAAGCCGGCCAGCCCCAAGAGGCCTTGGAGGTCTTTCGCCAAGTCTGCTCTCAGCAGGCCACTGCTACTGATGCTCTCAAGGGACAGGCCGAGGCCTTGAAACAACTGGGTAAGCATGCGGCGGCCCTGAACCTGTTGGATACTTACCTCACCAATTATCCCGAAGATACCAGTACCTTACAATTTGCGGCCAATTTCGTCGGTCGCTACCAGTCTTACCGCCCCCAGGCCCTGAATTATTACCGCCGCCTGTACCAGCTCAATCCGCATGATCCTTTGATACGGCGGCAATTGTTGGATCTGCTGGTGGAGCTGAACCATTATGAGGAAGCCATTCCCATTCAAGAGGCCGAAGTAGCAGAGTTCCCCAATAATCCCCAGGCCTTGCATCAGCTGGCCTTGCTCCATTATTGGAACCGGGACTATCAGGCCGCGGTGCCGATCTATCAGCGGTTACTGGAAATCGAAGCGGACAACCAGGCACTGCGTTTGGAAGCGGCTCAGGTGGCTGACGCCGCCCAGGAGGTGGACCAGGCCATCACCCATTATCTGCGGTTATATGCTCAGGAACGCGGCAAAACCGAATATGCCCTGGCCTTGGCCCGACTCTGGTCGCAAAAAGGCAACCATGCCGAAGCCGCCGCGGTGTTGGCTCCCTTGATGCGGGGCCAACCGGAGCCTAAACTGCTCCGCTGGCGTGCCTTGGAGCTGTTGCTGGCCGGGGATCATGCCCAAGCCCTGAAGGCCTATAAAGCCGCCTGGGATGGCGGCGATACGCACCAGGAGACCATTGTTAATCTGGCCCGGCTTTATGCCGAACAGCGGCAGTTTGCCAAAGCTGCGGCCATGTGGGAGGAGGCCGAACGCCGCCAGCTGATTCGAGGAGAGCAGCGCTGGGAGGCGGCCCTGACTTATTCCTATGCTCATCGCTATCGGGAGGCGGTCAAGATTCTTGGTCCGGTGGATCGCCAAAAAAATCCCCAACGACTGTTATTTCTGGGACAGATGCATTTCTATCAGAAACACTGGGATAAGGCAGCTCAATATTATGAAGCTTACCTAGAGAGGCATCCACAGGATGTGGCGGTTCGGGTGCAACTGGCGGAGGTTCTGTCATACGATTCTGACACCCTGGATAAATCTGCCCAGCAATACCAGGAGGCCTTGAAACTCAAAGATGACCCCCAGCTGCGATTGAGGCGGGCCGGGGTTCTGTTGCAGCAGGCGCAGAGCTGGGGCGCTGAGCGGGATAAGCACAAACGAGAGATCGCCCAGCAAAAATGGGCTGAAGCTGAAGCTGAACTGGAGCGCTGTTCCCCTAATCCGTCGGAACCGGAACTGCTCCGGGAACAGGCCCGGCTTTATCTCTGGTCGGGGAATCTGGATAATGCTTTAGCCCAATACGAACGGTATCTGGCTCAGGTGCCCAACGACCGTCAGGCGCAGATAGAGAAGGCCCGGGTGCTGATCTATCTCCAACGCGGCCCAGAGGCCATGGAAGTGCTACGCCGCGTTCCATCAAAGCCTCCTCCTGAGGTCGCAGGGGAAGGGAAGGAAAAATCAAACCCGGAATTGTTTGATCAATCAAAGTTATTGTGGGATCGAGAGCTGCAAACCGCCTTTATCGAGGCTGCCCTGGCCAACAAGGACTGGGGTGAGGCCAACCGCCTGGCCTTGCGCCTTTATAGCTCCCAATTCCCTAATCGGCACCGGCTGGCCAATGACTGGGCCGAGGCCCGGCGCTGGTCGCAGGAGGCCCAGCATCGGGGCAAACTCAGCCTGGAAGAACGCACTTGGGTGGCGCGGGCCTTGTGTCACCATCCTGATCTGGAGACCACCCCTGCCGTTAGCCGAGAGGCGGTGGATCTGTTGATTGATAATCTCTATACCAAGGGCATCACCCGCAGCCGCCATTACCATGCGACACTGTTGATGCTAGCCTACCTAATGCCCCGCCTCACCCACTATGATGACCTTCGCGCCCTAATTTATCGTATCCCTCGTATTCGGGTCGGGTCTCCGGAATATATCGCCTCGCTCTGTTTTTTCACCAGCAAACTGGGCCGTCACGGAGGCAGACTCGATTATTTGCAGAATGTCCTGAAAGAACGGCGTCGCCGACATCGGCCTCGCAATCCAGCCGACCTGGTCTATCTGGCCAATCTGGCTATAGATTTAGGGGATCCCCGCAGTGCAGAATATTATTATCGCCAGGCCCTGAAGCTGCGCCCCCAGGATCAGCGCCTGGCCGCCCTGCGGATGCAGAACCTGATGGCCATGCAGGATTTTGGCAAGGTTTTGAAGGTCCTGGAATCTCAACCACAGAGACCCGAAACCAGGCTGGAGATGGCGCAGGTCTATCTTTACCGCCGCCAGTACGAGGGGGCTATCGCTATGCTCAGTGATTTTCCCGCCTCGCATTCGGATCGGCCCAGGGCCCTGCTCATGCTGGCCCAAGCCTATCGAAGTCAGGGGAATTATCAGCAGGCTCTCCAAACCCTGGAGCTGTTAGAAACCCAAGACTACCGGAAAATTAAAAATCCCGCCGTAGCTAGCCTGGCCCAAGGCGGGGATCATAGTACGTCTCTTTTTAATAAAACGGGCTCGCCGGTCAAGTCCACCTCTGGTAAGGGGGGTGGCCAAGGGATTTCTCAAGCCCAGCTATTAATGGAAAAGGCTCAGACGCTGGAGGCGATGGCTGACCAGGGGGCGGCTCGGGCCGCTTACCAACAGATCATCCATGGCGTCCCCGATTCCCAGGTAGTTCGGGTGGCCCAGGCCCGGCTGGCCCGCCTTAATGGCAACTGGTCCGCAGCCTATAAAAAATTCGCGGCGGCCTTGCAGCAAGCACCCCAGGATCGTCAGCTTTTAAACGAGCTGGAAGATATCCGGCAGCGGATGCGGCCCCAGATCGCCTCCCGGGGTTTTTCTTTTGCCCGAGGCCAACGTCGCCCCGAAGAGGCCATGCGGCCTGCACAATTTTCCCGTTTTGACCGGGAGCCCAGAGTTTCTGGCCGATTTTACTGGTGGCCGCCGATGCTCCAGCGCTGGAGCTGGCGGCCAGAAGGCTTGGGCCTGAGCAATTACCTGCCCGGCTTTCTGGTAGATATGGGTCTGCCGGTGGTGCCCCAATTATTGTGGTTCGAGGACAGCAACAAAATTTATGGTGGAATGACCCGGCTTTCTGGAAGCTTTTGGATTTCCAAGGTGCTGCCCCTGGAATTGGCCGCCGAATATCGAGAGTACAATCAAAATATTGACCGGGTTCGTCCCGGCGATGTGGGGCCGGGGGTCATCTTGACGCCAGACGAGCTCCGCCAAGTGGCCGAAAAGAACTGCCGCTGGCGGCGGGCTGAAGTCTCTTTGGGCCTCGGTCCACTGCCAGTGGGAGAGCGGGTTCAGATCAGCGGTGAAATCATCGCCAGGCGCTATTGGAAGCGGATAGACCGGACCATGGTGCGCAAGGAATTTATCGGCCCGGGGGTAAGCGTCAACAAGTTTTATGAAATAACCGAAAAAGATCATCGTGACCGCCTGTTCGGTTCTTTGGAGGTAAACTTTCCGGTCGGAGCAAGCATCGATTTTAATATCAAATATTCCCGGCGAGACCTGTTCGACCAGGAGGCTCATGTCTATCCGCGGCTTTACCAATCTGTCCTCGATTTGCAGCAGTTCCAGCTTACTACCCTGCACCAGGCGGAAATATCGCATGATTACCGCTTCCGTCCGGGTTGGGCCTGGCGGGGCAATCTGGGTGCTGCCCAGTTCTCCGACCATAACCAGCGTCTGACCCTGTATCAAGGGCTTTCCTGGCAGGCGGTCCACCAGCCGCGCATGCATTTAGAACTTACCCCCCATCTGTACGTGGCAGCTTATCGCCGGGGTAAAGAAGCCTATTTCAGTCCCGGCACCTATCGGGCTTTTGGTCTGGGGCTGGATTTTGACCGTCAGATTTTCCGCCTGCCGACTTTGATCCTGCAGGGAACCGGGCAGGCAGTCGGTCAGCACTCGGAGTGGGGCCCCGCCTTACAAGGTCTGGCTGCTTTGGAATGGGAATTCCTCCAGAACTTTTATACCAATGTCCACGTCTTTTATTTTAAGGAATGGGTAGACAATTATCGCCTGTTAAACGTCGGTTTTGCCCTTGGTTGCCGTTTTTGAAGCTATCTATCCGGATATGGCTCTGCTTTTTCCTCTGTTTGCCGGTTGCTTGCGCCGAGGTCACCCGCCCCACCCCTACCGGCCATGAAGTAGAAACTTGCCAACTGGCGGCAACCCTGCGTCATCCTTACAAAAACTGGTCTATGGAGAGAGTATCCCAAACCTTTCTGCGAGTCCTGGCCACCGCTCCCCAGATGCATGGCCAAACCTACCCCTTCCTGGGCTTTGATTGGTGGGTCACTGCCACCCAAAAAATTATCATTGATAATATCTGGCATCCTTCTCCTGCCGCGCAAGCCGGGCTTCGACAAGGAGATATCATCTTGGCCATTAATAATTGGCCATTGTTCTCTACTGCCGAGGAGTGGGATAGATTCATTAAAGTCACCGGTGATCTTTTGCGCAATGTCTATATAAGCATTGGATTTCAGGAAGTTCTGGGTCGAGACTTTATTTATTGGGCCGATAAATACCTTTATACTAATCTCTATTCTTACCTTTATCCTTGGTCGACCAGATTTTATGCTCCCTGGTCCGAAGAACGCATTCCTCTGAGAGGAAATTTCGAAATCGGTTTTTCAGCCGGGGAAGTATTGGTGGCGCTTCTTATGGATGTGAAACACATCGCCATGGAAGCCAGGGGATCCTATCTCACCGGGGCGGTAGAGCTGTTAATCCAACGAGGTGACCAAAAATTCAAAAAAATTCTCTACCCCCAGCACCTGCCGGCCGAATATGCGATTTTTGTCAATACCAGAAGCAACGCCATCAATGCTTGGGCCGAGCCGGGGCAGATCATCCTGTCATCGGGTCTGGTAAACCTCTGTATCAACGACGATGAACTGGCATTTGTCATCGGACATGAGTTGGCTCACCAGATTTTGGGTCATCTTTTAATAGCCACTGGTCAGAGACAATTGGGCGAGTTGATCGGCAGGGTGGTCAGCGGTGTGGCCACCTTCCATCTGAACCGCCTCTTAAATTTAGAAACCTACCGGATTTATCCTTCCCCGTTCTTCATTCTGACCGCACGCCGGGTCACGGTTAGCGTGTTTTCCCCCGACCTGGAACGGGAGGCCGACACCTACGGTTTGTGGTTCGCCTACCAGGCCGGATACGATATAGATAAAGCCCTGGCGCTTTTTGAACGGATGACGGCCCGGGGGCACGATCCCTTTGAACGGACCTATTTCCTGGCCTCGCATCCGGCCCCTCTGGAACGTATGGCCCGGCTAAAAAAGGTGGCCCAGTATTTCAAGGTCGGAAGGGCGGCCGAGGTCTTTTTACAGTCCCCCGATCTGGGTAGGGTTCCGATAGAAACGCAATAATCAACAGCCCGGCAGATGATTGGCACCCAGTCAGACCTCGGTCCCGGGTCGGAGAGTAACTTGCTGTCCTTACGGTAAAATAACCGTGAACCAGGTGTTGCCGGGGGAGCTTTGGACCTGAATGCGGCCATGGTAAGGGGCCAGCAGCCGTTTGGCCATATACAGGCCCAATCCCGCTCGGGGATTTTGGGGGGTGTCCTTGGTGGTGAAAAACGGCTCAAAAATTTGAGGCAGAACCTCGGGTGCAATCCCTGGCCCGGTATCGCCGACTCTAATAATCCGGTCCCTTCCCTCTACAACGGTTTCCACTGTCAAAACCCGCAATTCGACGCTTTCCATAGCCTCCAGAGCATTATCAACCAGCAGGCGAAAACTTTGGCTAATATCAATGTAATAGCCCGACAGCGACGGTAGGTTTTCATCAAAACGGAACCGCTTTTCTACCATATGCTTAAAAAAGCGGTCAGCCTGGAAGAGTTCCAGTTCCTCTTGAATAATGGCGTTGAGATTGAGTAACTGACGCCCGGGTTGATCCTCGTGTAACCCCTGATTGACAATTAGTTGGGCCAGATGGTGCAGTTTTCTGATTTCCTCTTTAAAAAGCAGGAGCTTGTCTTCCCGATATTGAAACAATTTTTCCCATTCGGGGCGTAACTCTGGTGGTAACCGAGGTGAAAGTTCGGCCTGTTCCTCGACCGCCTTACGCTGCAGCAACTCACAGTTTAGAGAAAGCACCTGCAAAGGGGTATTGAAGTTATGCACAATGCCGGTGCACCGTTGTCCTACTGCGGAATGTCGATAATATCGAACTAATTCCCGTAGCAGACGCTCTCGCTCATCCATCTAAAACTCCCAAGTTCGCCAACGCCAAGGTTTGAAACCGTTATGCCACTTCCCTGCTAGAAGGTTCATCGGCCGGAATCTCTGGCGACATTAACCCCAAAATTTTTATAGTCCGGTCCGGCACAATTTTTTCAGAAAAAATTTTGCACAAAACATGCCATATATTGGGTCGGCGGGTTCTTCAACATGAAATAAAAGATTAATCTGTGGGGAGGGCCGGGGGACCGCCGAGGGAGCCCTGCCCCCCTCTCCCAAGAGCTTTTTTCTAACCCCCATTCATTGACCCGAGTAATAAATGTTCCGAGTGATAACTGATTGCCAGCAGGGGATTATTAAAGTTTAATAGATCCGGGAGGGAACAACCAGCCCGGCCATAAGATTTCGTCTAGCCGGAGTTGTTTTACCGACGGATTTATTTAGTCCCTCATGGATCTGCGAGAAAAGTCCTTGGGTGTCTGGGTATGGGGGGATTTAGGGGTGGGAAAGGGCTTTTCCATTATTTGGACAAAGATGCGGGTCAGTTCAGGGTCGAATTGGCTGCCAGCATTAGCCAGGATTTCGGTCAGAGCGTCTTTATGAGGCCAAGGGTCGCGGTACGGTCGGTTGGAAGTAAGGGCATCATAGGTATCAGCTAAGGCCACGATCCGGGAAAGTAAAGGGATTTCCTTACCGGCCAGCTGGCACGGATAACCGCACCCATCCCAGCGTTCATGGTGGTAGAGAATAATGGCCTTCTCGATTGGGAGCAACCCCAGAGGTTCGACGATCCGTTCCCCTACCAGAGGATGGGTCTGGATGATCGACCGCTCTTCCGGGGTAAGTTTCCCTGGTTTGAGCAAAATGGCGTCTCTGATCCCGACCTTGCCGATATCGTGTAGTAAACCAGCAACTTGAATGGCATCCTGCTGATCCGGTGGCAGTTTTAACTCTTGGGCAAACCGCAGGGCTAACTGGGTGACCCGTTCGGAGTGGTGGTAACTATAGGGATCGCGGGCTTCCAAAGAATTAACCAGGGCCCGCAAGGTTTCATAATGGTTGGAAAATGCACTTTCATAGAGGGCCATATTCTCTATTGCCAGGGAAGAGCGCTCTGCCAACAAGTTTAACATCAACATATCATCAGAGTCAAAATTTCGGTTCACCTTATGGCTGACCACCAAAACCCCGAATAGTTCGCCTCGCACCCGGAGGGGTAGGGCCAAGCCGATCCTTCCCATTTCCCGGCCTTGATAATTGTTGCTCCGGCCCTGGATAAAAACGGGATTATGATCGCCGGCTACCTGTTGTGCTGCTTCCCGGAAAGCCGGGGTTAATTCACCGTTTCCCAAACTGACTATTGGCTCCAACCGCTGATGCTCCTGGTCAAACAACAAAAAATGGGCCTGACGGGCATCGGTAAGGTTGAGGGCCATCTCCAGAATCTTGGTGTAAAGCTCCTCAGTCTGGCGCACCTGTCCCAGACTGGTAAAGGTTTCGATGAGAATATGTTGTTCCCGGGTTAACCGGTCTATCTGACCATGGAGATTTTCAATCAGCTCGGTTCCTGGACCCGAATGGATGAGAGTCAAGGTCTGGGTGCGGGAGGATTTCTGGGATTTTAACTTTTCTATCACGGCCTTAAGGTCTGCTAACCTGACCGGCTTGAGCAGGAAATCGGAGGCCTGATGGCGCCAGGCCTCCAGGACCAGTGAATAGGAGGGTTGGCCGGTGATCAATACTACTTGCACATTCTGGTAGCGCTGGCGTATCTTTTCCAAGAGTTCCAGGCCACTGATTTCGGCCATATGCTGGTCCAGAAAGGCAAAATCAATCGGAGTCTGCTTTAAGATCTTCAAAGCTTCAAAGCCGTTAGCCGACAGGAAAACATTATATTCTCGACCCAAAGCCTGCACTAAATTTCCCAACATGGCCAGGACTTCCGGCTCGTCATCAGCAACCAGAATGTTAAATTTTTCTTCCATAACGCTTGGCTAACTACTAATGGCAAATAAACAGCAAATTGATAACCTTCTCGGTTTTACAAGGAAGTTTTGGAGATGCTAAGAGAATTACCTGGTTATCTTTTGGGCTACTGGTTTCAGGCAGGTCTTAAGACAGTATCATCCCAATATTACCTCAAGCACTTTAAAGGTTAATTCGGGAGGAGGGCCGGGGCCGCCAGCCCCTCTCCCAAGATCAGTTTTTATCTGCTCCCAATTCAGTGATTTTATGAACTGAATAAAAGATTATACTTTTTATCGGCATTTTCGCTGCTCATCTTTAAAACATTCGACTTGATGTAACTCGCCAGCCCAAAGGGTCGACTGTTGACCCAAGTGTTCCACTCTGCCAGGTACAGATGAATCATTGCTATCGATTCTGGTTGACGATGGCAGGGCTATTCCATGGGAAGCCTGATAATGCACCGGGTGCCGCGCCGGACCTCGCTCTCAATAGTAATATCCCCTTGATGTTGCTCAATTATCTGTCGGGAAATGGCTAGCCCCAACCCCGTTCCTTTATCTTTAGTGGTGAAAAACGGGTTAAAAAGTTCCTTCTGGACCTGGGGCGGGATTCCCTGACCGGTGTCCGCAACAATCAAATGCAGATCATGATCAACAGTTTCTACCTGAACCCTGAGCTCTCCTCCGGTGGGCATAGCCTCTAAGGCATTTTTAAAGAGGTTTAAAAACACCTGCCGCAGTTGACCCGAATCAAAGGAAAAAATCGGCACCTCGGAAGGCTGCTGGAGGGAGAATTCCACCTCTTGCTCCTTGAAGCTAGGTTCCATCATTTCAGCGACATCATGGATTATAGCAATAATCTCGCCGGGCTTTTTGTGAGGCGCACTGACCCTGGTAAAACTGCCTAAATCAGTGAGAAATCTTTCTAATCGCTCGGTTTCTTCCTGGATGATTTGCAGCTTGCGTTGGTCTTTTTCGTCCAGGGAGGCGGAACGTTGTACCTGCCGAGCAAAACCGCCGATCAGCATTAGGGGATTTTTGATTTCGTGCCCAATGTGGGCCGCCATTTTCCCCACTGTGGCCAGGCGTTCATTTTGCAGCAATTTTTCTTCCATTCGCTTGCGTTCGGAGATATCCCGGAAGAACCCTACCACCCCAACTTCTTGATCATCCTCATAAATCAGGCAGGCCGACAGCCAGACCGGCACTAAAATTTCGTCTTTACCCTTCAAAACGGTCTCAAAATTTTCCAGTTTCCCCGGGCCGCCATAGTCTTCGGAATAAATCTTCTTTTTGATCTCCCGGGCTAAACCAGGGGGATATAACTGGGCCACATTGAGTTTGCCGATCACCTCATCCGGGCGATATCCTAAAATTTTTTGGGCACCTTCATTGTAAATCAGGATATTGCCTTGACGGTCATTGGCGATGATGCCATCGATGGAAATCCGTATGAGGCGGCTCTCAAATTCGTGCCGATGGCGCAGTTCCTGTTCCAGTTGTCGTTTGGTAGTAATATCTCGAAAAACCCCGACCACCATAGGGCCTACCAGCCCCTCGTCCTGTAGGGGATAGAACATGGCTTCGTAGGATAACCTTTGACCATGCCATATCCGGGTCAGGATGGTCGTTTGGGGTTTACCCAGTGATAAGGTTTTGTCCAGAGGACATTGACCCTGAGCCGCAGTGCAAGGCTCATGGAAAGGGCGGGACATCTCGTGACAGAGCTTGCCGACGATCTCTTCCCGGCGGTAGCCGAAGTGCTCCAGAAAAGGGGTATTGACATAGACAATGCGCCGTTCCTGGTTGACCACTAGGATATAGTCATCTCTGATGCTATCCAAAATGCGGCAAATGAGCCGGGTTCCTTCACTCATGGTCAGACCTTAAGCTTAGGGGTTTGGATTGGAAAATCAGCACGAACAAACCAATCGACCTGTAACCTGTACCCCTTCATGCCTCCCCAGGAGCAATTAATCAATCCTCTTAAATTATATACTATTCTTAAAGATTTTCATTAATAAGAGGAAAATCCCGCCGTCCTCTGACCCGTTTATCAGATCGTGTAGCAGCCCTCATAAGAAGTCAGTTATATAAGGGTTGTCTTCCTTTTCTTCCCGTAAAGTGGAGGTCGGGGTCTCCCCGTAATCATGTCCGGGCCAGATGATGGTGTCCTCCGGCAATGGCAGGATTTTTTCTTGGATAGATCGGATAAGCAATTGCAAGGAGGCTCCCGGCAAGTCGGTCCGTCCCGCCGCGCCCACAAAGAGGGTGTCGCCGGTGAACAGGTGGCCAGGGGTATAAAGACAGATAGAGCCAGGCGTATGTCCGGGAGTATGGAGTACGGTAAATTCCACTTCTCCTATGGTCAGCCGATCACCGTCGCCAACCTTAAGATCAATTGCGGTCAAGGGCAAAAAGCCCTCCTGCTGAGCCGCTTGTTGCATTTCCGGGGTGGTAAAGAAATCCCAATCCAGGTGATGGATCACCGTCTGGGCCCCGGTCCGGGAGGCCCAATATTCATTACCGGCAGTATGATCGGGATGGCCATGAGTATTGACAATCCAGCGGATATGGAGGCGATGCCGTTGAATCGCTTCCGCAATAGCGTCCGATGCCGCGGCCGGATCGATCAACAGCCCTTCCCGGCGGCGGTCACAGCCTAATACATAACATAAGACGTGCATGGGCCCTACTTCGACGGCCTCGATAATCAGCCCCATGAATCCACCTCTGATTTTAGACTAAGCATCGAATGATTTTGGTAAAATCAAGCTGTTCTGTCAACGCTTTTCTTGATCTTTATCTTACTGTCCTCGAGGCTGAGTCAAAATAATAACCTTTTGGTTATCTGATCCATCTGAAATTTTTACCGGACTCACCGGAATAGATACAATTATTGAAGAAAAATGATATATTAAAATAAACCGCGGAAAACCCGAATTGCCAGGACCCCATTTTATGTCTATTTGTCATATCCAGCCTCACTGCCCTGAACCCAAAATTATTCCCCGGGCGGACCATTCCATCTCCCGGGCTCAGATTGATCTAGAAGCTCTCAAGGTCTTATATCGTCTTCACCACCAGGGTTACAAGGCCTTTCTGGTCGGAGGGAGCGTACGGGATCTGTTGCTGGGTAAAAAGCCCAAGGACTTTGATGTAGTTACCGACGCTCATCCTGGAACCATCCGCCGCCTGTTCCGCAATAGCCGGATTATTGGTCGCCGTTTCCGGCTAGTCCAGGTTTTCTTCCGCGGCGGCAAGGTAGTAGAGGTTTCTACTTTTCGCCAACAATCCGAATTTGACTCGGCCGAAGAGGTGTTGGCCCCCAACAATACCTTTGGGACTCCGGCTGAAGATGCCCGACGTCGGGACCTCACCATCAATGGTCTTTTTTATAATATTGCCGACTTTTCCGTGGTGGATTACGTCGGCGGTCTGGATGACCTCCGCCAGGGCCGCATTCGGGTAATCGGCCCGCCCGAAGTCCGTTTAAGACGCGATCCGGTACGCATGGTGCGAGTCCTGCGTCACGCCGCTCGGACCGGCTTCGTTATTGATTCCGAGGTTTGGGCGGAGATCCAGAACCAGCGCCATCTGATCCGGGTCTGTGCCCCGGCCCGGGTGCGGGATGAATTACTCAAGGACTTTCGGAGCGGCGCGGCTCGGCAATTCATCGAATTAATGATCGATAGCGGCCTATTGGAAGCGATCTTTCCGGCCTGGGAACCAGATCTTGCTTCGCAACCATCCAAGTCTCAGGCCCGGCAAGGTTGGCTGCATCTTTTTAACCAGGTGGATAAATTAACCCAGGCTGAATATCCTCTCAGTGAGGCTTTCTTCTGGGCCGTTATATTTACCCCTTACCTGGATCTCTTACCCTTTTCTTCGGAAGCCGGGGATTATCGCACCTGGGTTCAGGAAAAGGTCATGGATTCGCTGAGCAGCCTGGAATTCTCCCGCGGTCGTCGAGAGGAGGTCTGCCTGTTGCTGGCTACGGAAAAGTCTCTGACTCAGAGTCTGGATCAGGGAAGCCGTATTTCCCCCAAGCTCAAGAGACGGGCCTGCTTTGGGGAAGCCTGGTTGCTGCACAGCATCAAAAAGGCCTCCCCCCGCGCCACCCTGGAGGAACTTTTCCCCAGCCAAAGTAAGCTCCAGTTGCACACTAAACGGCCTCCACGAAAGCGCCGTCGACGACGTAATGCTCGTCCGCCTTTCCGCAAAAAGCCAGGTCCCTCGGTCAAGACTTGAAGTGGCGCCACCATAAATCCAGCCATCAACCTGACTTAAATTATTTATTTCAGATTAGAATATTATTCCCTATCCGGATTATAATATAATGTCGGGGGCGACATTTATTAGGGCTGGAAGGGTTTGATTATTTTTAACAAGTTATCATTCGGAGAATTTAAAAGGTTAATTTGCGGGGAGGGCGGGGGCCGCCGGCCCTTCGCCCTCTCCCTCAATCTCCCCTCCCAACCCGTCTTTAAGGGTTTGGGGAAGGGGGTTGGGAAGAGGGGCCGCTTTTTGCCCCCGATTCAGTTATTTTTTGACCTAATAATACTAGGTTAAATTTTTAACCTAAGTATTACTAATGGGGACGCCTTTAATATTTTGCTCCCCTGACAAGAAAATTTGGTCTTTAAGTTTCTCAAGGCCACTTATGACTGGCATAAAATTTGCTCGTATTTAGTCGCAAGTTTAATTTTTATCTGTTTAACTAGTTGAATTATATTGATTCTATAAAGCAGACATGGCTAGCTTAATACCGTTGCTTTGATCGAAAATGTTCGATTAATCAAACATTAGGTTTAAAATTTAGAATAGGTGAGTTATTGGGGCATCTAGGCTTATAAAAGTATAGCTCAAAAGACGACACCAACTTTAAACTTGTTAATGCTAGTTTTTAGTGGTATATATTTTTATGGCCAAATAAGGTTAAGGATGTTGATGAAATCACTTAACTAATATCAAACCAATAAGAGGGAGGGCAAAGCATGGCCAAGAAATCACTTCCGCTGATTGTAATGATGACGCTGGGGCTAATCCTGTTAGGTGCAGTAGATGGGCTCCAGGCCAAAACCAAGGCCAAGGTAAACACAGGCTGGCAACCGGCCAAAGCATCAGTAAAGTTTGCTCCGGGGGAAGTCTTGGTTAAGTTCAAACAGGTCTCCCCCCGAAAAACTGTGGGCCCGGCCAGCGACGCCAGTTTTCTAGCCATGCTGCCCGAACAAGCCCATCAGGCCCTGCACCAGATTCAGGGTACGGTGGAGGAAGTCTATCCCTTTATCGCCTGTCTGAAGGTGAAAATTCCCCAGACCATGGCGGTGGGAGAGGCCATCGAGTCCCTGTACCGCAGCGGCGCAGTGGATTATGCTGAGCCCAACTATGAGGTTTATGCTGATCAGGTGCAGATTCGGCCTTTTCCGGATAAGCAATTTATCAATAAAACCCCCAACGATCCCCGTTTTAATGATTTATGGGGGATGCATAATACCGGTCAGACCGGTGGAACCACCGATGCTGATATCGATGCCCCGGAAGCCTGGAACAAAAAGACCTGGGCCGGTAATGTCATAGTCGGGGTCATCGATACCGGGGTGGATTACAACCATGAGGACCTGAAGGTCAACATGTGGAAAAACCCCAAGGAAATCCCCGCCAACGGTAAAGATGATGACGGCAACGGCTATATCGACGACGTCTATGGGATTGATACTTACAATAATGATGCCGATCCCATGGACGACCATTATCACGGGACCCACTGTGCCGGCACCATCGGGGCGGTCGGTAATAATCAGACCGGGGTGGTCGGCGTCTGCTGGAGGGTCAAGATCATGGCCCTCAAGTTTTTGAGCAGCGGCGGCAGCGGCTATACTGACGATGCCATCGAGTGCATCAATTACGCCCTGGCCATGAAGACCCGGGAAAAATACGCGCGCATGGTGCTGAGCAATAGCTGGGGCGGCGGCGGCTATTCCACGGCCCTGTTTGATGCCATTAAAGCGGCCCGCAATAAAGGGGTGCTGTTTGTGGCGGCCAGCGGCAATTCCAACCGTGATACCGATGTCTATCCTCATTATCCCTCGTCCTACAACTCGGTGCTGCACAACATCATTGCGGTCAATGCCTCGGATCATAATGACAAGAAGGCCTCGTTCAGCAACTATGGCTGTTACAGCACGGACCTGTTTGCCCCCGGGGTGGACATCTGGAGTACCTTTCCCATGCGTTACTCCACCCCCTATGGCAAGCTCAGCGGCACTTCCATGGCTACCCCGCATGTCGCCGGGGCCTGTGCCTTGGTCTGGGCCCGCCGGCCTACCCTTAATTATAAGAAGATCAAAGGCCTGATCTTGAACGGCGCCGAGAGTGGCAAAGGGGCCGACTTCGGCCAGCGCTGCCTTACTGAAGGACGTCTGAATGTCAACAGGTCCATGTGGAGTGGGAAAGTTAATGATCCGGCCATCTTCCAGGTGACCCCCAACAAAGCCTGCATCGGCGATAAAATTACCATCGTTGGGATCAGTTTTGGCGCCACCAAAGGGACTTTGAAGTTTAAGGGGACCGCCTTCCCAGGTAGTGCCATTGTCAGCTGGACCAATACCAAGATCGTCGCCAAGATGCCGAGCGGCCTTCCCAAGGGATTCGGGCGCTTGCAGGTGACCACCTCCGGGGGAACGTCGCGGGGGGCCTGTTTCGGCAACATCAATATAGGGAAAATTGCCGGCCATACCATCCTGGGGCATGGCTGGAGCTGCAGCGCTCAGGTGGGCCAAAATGTGTGGATCATCAGCGGCGGCACCTACTGGGGCCAGACCGGCTTAGTAGAGCGCTACAACCTGAAGACCAAACGGGCAGTGATCGATTCCGGCTGGATGATCCCCACTACGGTGACCAATGCCGGGGCCGCGGCGATCGGCAACAAGATTTACGTACTCGGCGGGTTGGACTGGGATACTGGTGAAGTCTATAAAAAATTGCAGGTTTTCGATACCACCACCGGCAAATGGACCAGTCGCCGTAATTTCCCGTTCGAGGTAATGCAGCCCGCGATGGCCAGCTACAATGGCAAGCTCTATGTCTTTGGCGGCCAGGATAAAAATGGTGCTGTAATAAAGACCACCTATGTCTATAATCCGGCCACCAATACCTGGGCCAAAAAAGCTGATCTCCCCAATAAAGCTGCCTATGCCGCCGGGGTGCGCTTAGGCAAAAACCTCTGGGTCCTGGGCGGCTTTACCAGTAAATACTTTGGATCTGAGCAAAATCTGGTACAGGTGTATAACGCCGACACCAATACCTGGTCTTCCAAAGCCAACATGAATAATGAGCGTGGTGGGGCGGCAGGCATACTGTCCGGCAAGGTCTGCTGCTTACACGGGGCCGGTGATGGCTATTACGGCCGCAACGACGGGGAGTATATAGCAGCCGGCAAATGGACCACGGAGTTCTATGGCCAGCAAGGGCTCTATACCCCGCTGGCCGGGAAGTATTTGGGCAAAATCTATGTCCTGGGCGGATATGATTGGCAGGTCTGGAACTTTTCTAATAATGTCTGGTCCTATCGGAAGCCTTAACCCTGGGGGCAAGGCCTCTTAACCCAGGACTAAAATTCAGCTTTAATTTTAGCGCACCTGCCATCCCGCCCGCGGGATGGCAGGTTTTTTTCTCGCAACGGAATCGCTCCGGGTGGCAAGGAGGTAAACCTTAACGGTATAATGCCTGCCCTGGAGGGAGACACTGATATAACCATTTTCAATTATTTCATCACAAGAACAAATGGATTGGGGCTAAAAACAATTGGTTGTTAAGGATTGAGAGCGGTTTGACCCAGTTCCTGGGCCCGCCGGGTGGCGGCCTCTACCGCGCTCATCACCAGCCCCCGAAAGGCCCCCTGTTCCAGCACGTGCAAGCCGGCAATGGTAGTACCGCCTGGCGAAGTCACCGAGTCTTTTAACTGGGCGGGATGCCTCTGGGATTGCAACACGAGTTGGGCGGCGCCCAGCAAGGTCTGGCCTGCCAGCAGCAGGGCGGTCTCCCGAGTCAGACCCATTTTGACCCCGCCATCCGCCAGGGCTTCCAAAAACACCAGAACATAGGCCGGGCCGCTGCCGCTCAGGCCGGTAACCGCGTCCAGGTGTTTTTCTTCCACCACCACGGCCTCCCCTACTGCTTGAAAAAGCTTCAGTGCCAGTTGCAAGTCATCAGCGGTGGCCCGGCTTCCCGGGGCCAGGGCCGCCATCCCGGCCTGCACCATGGTGGGGGTGTTGGGCATCACCCGGATAATCCTGGCTGTGGGGAGAAATTCTTCCAAAAAACTGATGGGGATGCCGGCGGCGATGGAGATGACCAGATGGCTCTTCTTAACCTGGGGGCGGATTTCGGCCAATACCTGGGCCAACCCCTGGGGCTTGACGGCCAGCAGTAAGATCTCCGCCGTGCGAACCAGATCGAGGTTGTCGGTGGCAATCTGCACCCCGTATTGCTGCCGGGCCATTTTCCGGCGCTCCGAGGAGAGATCAAAAACCCTAATCAGCTCCGGCTCGGTCAGACCGGCCTTGAGCCAGCCCTTGAGCAGCGATTCCCCCATATTCCCCACCCCGATAATCCCTAACCTTTTTTCTGTTTCCATGACATCATCCCTCCCGGCTGGGGCGCTCTGGTCGATTTGTTCCCCCACGCGGCTATATTATTAATTACCTTTGCAGGTGGCAAGGTGAATTTCATTTTCTGCCAAGATAACCCAACGCTATTAAGGTTATGACCAGGCTCGACATGGTTTAGACCAGAATTTTTTTTATGGAGGGAGAGATCTAAGCTATAATTAAACCTTAATATTTCTCAAGAGGTCAAACATGCTCATCAAACTTTACCGGTGTCCGGGGGCCGAAGTTGTCCAGTCGTGGGGGGATAAGTCATGAACTCTAGATCGCGGCCGCGGCTAGCTATCACCATGGGAGATGTGACCGGCATCGGGCCGGAGATCATCGTCAAGACCTTGAGGCAGGCGGAAATTTACCAGATCTGTCAACCGCTGGTGATCGGCGATCTCCTGGCCCTGGAACGAGCCTTGTCCCTGTGCGCTCCTCGTCTGCGCCGGCGGACCGTGGGCCACCCCCGGGAGGGGCAATATCAGCCTGGAGTCATCGACGTTTTGGCCCTGTCGCAGTTGTCCCCGACGGATCTAGTATACGGGCATCCAACTCCGGCCGGCGGGGCCCGAATGGTAGAGTTCATCCTGCGGGCCGTTGATCTGGCCCAGAGCGGTGCGGTGGCCGGGATAGTTACCGGGCCGATCAGCAAGGCGGCCATGCATCTGGCCGGTTATGATTATCCGGGCCACACTGAGTTATTGGCCGAGCGCACCGGGGCTCAAGACATGGCCATGATGCTGGCCGGGGACGGCTTCCGGGTGGTGCTGGCCACCATCCACTGCCCGCTGGTGGAGGTTGCTTCCCGGCTGAATATCAATGATTTAATTCGCCTGATGGCGCTGACTTACCGGAGTCTGAAGACCGATTTCGCCCTGACCGAGCCCCGGATCGGGGTGGCAGCCTTAAATCCCCATGCCAGCGAGGGCGGCCTCTTTGGCACTGAAGAGGCGGCCATTATCACTCCGGCTATCCGTCAGGCCCAGGCCGCAGGAATCCCAGCCAGCGGCCCCTTCCCGGCCGATACCCTGTTCGTCCGGCAACAGCGGGGCGAATTTGATGCGGTGGTGGCGATGTATCACGATCAGGGCCTGATCCCTCTGAAATTATTGTATTTTGGCAAAGCGGTAAATATCACCCTGGGGCTGCCAATAATCCGGACCTCAGTAGATCACGGCACTGCCTATGATCTGGCCGGCACTGGCCGGGCCGATCCTGGCAGTCTACAGGCAGCCATCCGCCTGGCGGCCCTGATTGCCCGTAACCGGGCAAAGATGGAAGGCACTCAAAGAAGTGAACCGTCGAGAAGCTGAGGCCATAAAAACCTGAGAATTTCTAAAAAGGCAAGGAGACTAACATTATGTGGAAAAAAGTCCTGTTGGTTTTGGGTGGTTGTCTAATCCTTACCGGCCTATCCACTACAATGGGCAATGCCCAAGAAATCAAAAACGATCGCCGTACCGCCCGGATTCACAGTATAGGACATGTTCTGGCCCGACCGGATGTGGCCACTCTGGTATTGACGATCGAGACCGAGGCCCCCAAGGCTCAGGAAGCCGCCCAGGAAAATGCCCGTCGGGCCGAAAAATTTCTGTCTGTGATGAAAAACGCTCTGACCGGGGAGGAATCAGTCCAGAGTATGAGTTATGGCGTGAGTCCGATCTATACTTACCCCAAGCGCGAGGAGCCCTCCAAAATTACCGGTTATCGGGCCCGGCACTGCTTTCGGGTTAAATTAAAAAATGTTAACCGGATCGGGGAAATCATTGATTTAGGCCTACAAAATGAAGTTACCAGCATGCGCGGCCCTTATTGGGAGTACTCCCGGTTGGAAGAGTTAACCCGGGAGGCGGCACTCCAGGCCTTGGCTCAGGCCCGGCGCCTGGCTGAGGCCTTGGCCCAGGCCGAACACCTCAAGGTTAAACGCCTTTACCAGGTATCCACCGAAGTATCAGGGCGACCCTCGCCAATGCCCCGCCAGGCCATTGCCTATGCTGAGAAGGCCGCCCCCAAAACCCCCATTGAAGTCGGCGAAGAGGAAATTTGCGCCCGGATCCAGGCCATTTATGAGTTGGAATAACTTTTTCTGGTTAAAAAAAGTGATGGCCCCTGGGGTTTACATTTCTAAAAATCGTGGTTATGTTAAAAGTCAATTTTTTTTAAAGAAGTTTCCAGGAGGAACCAGTTAGTGAGAGAGCTAGTTGAAAAGGCTTTGGCCAAAGTGCGGCCCTTACTGCAGCGGGACGGCGGCGATGTCGAATTCATCGATGTCAATGACGGGATTGTCAAAGTCCGCCTCACCGGCGCTTGCAAAGGCTGTCCGATGTCCCAGATGACCCTGAAGCATGGGATTGAGAGGCTGTTGGTCCAGGAAGTTCCAGGGGTCAAAGCCGTAGAGGCAGTTTGATCTCCGGGGGCTTCTAAGTCAGAATCTTGGCAGCCCCCTCTAAAAAATTTACAGGTGGTAAGGATGCCCACGCCGGATGGTCATGGCCCGGTAGAGTTGCTCCAGAAGCAGGAGACGACTTAGTTCATGGGTAAAAGTGAAGCGGGACAGGGAAAGGCGGTGATCAACCGCCGCTACTACGGCCGGTGATAACCCCAGGTGCCCGCCTAACACAAAGACCACGGGGGCGGAAGAATCCTGTTCATGGGCCGTCAGCCAATTAGCCAGGCCCTCGGAAGTCATCAGCTCCCCTTCTACTTCCAGGGTCACGACCCGGGCCGGCCGGGGTATTTTGGCCAACAGCCGCGCCCCTTCCCGTTCGCGGACCAGATCAGCGGCCAAGCCGGCATACGGCTTTTCTTCTCGCACCGTCACCAGCGATAGTTTAAGATAGGGGCGGAGTCGCCTCAGGTACAGAGCCATCCCTTCCTGTACAAAACCGGTTCGAGTTTTGCCGACCATCAGGATAACCACCTGAAGCATAAGTCCTAGCCCCCAGGAGAATGTTCTTGCCGCCCTTGGTGCGGCGCTGCCGATTTCTTTTCTCAAAAGGAGGCCGGAAACGGACCCCCCGTCCCCCGTCCCTCCTCTCAAAATAATGTATCTCTGATTATAGGATAAAAGTCAAATAAACCCTGAAAGCTTGCAGCAGGCTAATATCCTGCCCAAAACCTGGTCAATGCTTTTCTAACTAGTAATATTACTTTTAGCTTAATATTAAAATCGTACTATAATCTAATTCTATACTAAACAACCAGAGTTATAATTAATATTACTTGTTTTTAGTTAATTTTCAGTTTGCCCGACAACAATTTTGTAGATAACAAGGTTATAATACTATAATGAATGTTACCAATATGGGCCTGGCCAGCCCATATTTTATCAGGCTGCAAAGCCTGTGGCATAACATTCCGAGTTAATTGAAGATCTATGCATTAACCTTGACAAACATTCTTTATTATGTTATCAGAAAAAATGCAACTTTGCTTGTCAGTGTGGTTGTTTTTCTGACGATATTCCAGGAGGTTAGGTATCGTGGAAACGGAAGGCCAATTTCCCCTTCCAGGGAAGGGGGCTATGCCGGGGGTAAAAATATGTAATTTGTTATTTTGAATTTTTTTTCTAACTCCTTGCCTTCTCCTCGCCAGGGGAGATGAACGAAGGTGATTAGAATTTCCATCCCTGTCGTAGCCTTCTTTATAACCAAAAGTTTACTATAATTACAATAACTTAATAATAACCCAAAATGTTCCTTAGGTTGTGCGTCATGCCGGTAAATGGCACAACCTGCTAATATTACTGGTAAAATTGTTTAAAAGGAAAAACCGGAGAAGCTAAGCTATTGCTAACCAAAAAACGTTATGTACTTTGGTTTAAGTTAAATCTGGCTGCCGTTTAACATTGCGCTTACCGCCGTTCTGCTTCGGGCTACAGAACGCCAAACGCCTCCTGGAAAAAAAGAATATCGATTCTTATCCCTGGTTCAGGATCACAGGGGGGAGAGGTCAAAAAGGAGGGTTTATGCCTTTGATAGAAATTCAACCAAATCTGGAACCGGCTGAATTGGCCAGACTTTTGGGCAGCCGCCAAGGTCGTATTTCTTCACACTCGCTCACCAAAAAATTGAAGCACTGGAAGAAAAGAAGCCGGCAGATTATCAAACCCCGATTAGTTTACCAGAAACATAGGTTGAAAAAGGTGTCCACCGGGGTCGTTCATCTGGACGGACATTACCGGCTGAGGAGTCCCAAACTTTCCCGAACTCTCCGCCACAGCAAAGAAATTGTTTGTTTTCTGGCTACTATCGGCTCTGGCATTGAGAAGGAGATCAACCGACTGATGGGACAAAAACGCCTGGCCGAGGCCTACCTGTTGGACGCCATGGGTTCGGTCATGGTGGAGAACCTGGTGGAGCAGTTCCAATCCCACATGGGTGAGCATTATCAGGCACAGGATAAATTGGTAACCCTGAGATTCAGCCCGGGCTATTGCGACTGGCCGGTAACCGAACAGAAAAAGCTTTTTAAGCTGTTAGATTTCAAGAAAATCGGCGTAGAATTATCTGACTCCTGTCTGATGCAACCCCGCAAGTCGATTTCCGGGGTGTTTGGACTGTATCCCTGCCCCGACGGCAAAGATCGAAGCGCGTACAATCCTTGTCTGGAGTGCAACAAATTTGATTGTCCGAACCGCAGAATCTAACAGCCAGAGAGGAAGGTGACATTGAAAGTAAGAAGGGGATTATTAGGAGGTCAGTACAAGCCCTTAAGTGATAACGACATTGAACAGATTCACCAAACCATTTTAAAGGTTTTTGCCAAAATCGGCGTGCAGGTCAATTTTCCTGAGGCCCGGAAACTTTTTAAAAAAGCAGGGGCCGCGGTTGATGAATCAAGCCGGGTGGTAAAAATACCTCCTGACTTGGTGGAGGACCTAATTGCCCAGGCTCCATCGGTAGTCAAACTTTGTGGTCGAGACGCAAGCGGCGATTTAGACTGTGAAATCGGCGGCCATAGAGTTTATCTGGGAACCGGGGGCACTGCTCTGAATGTGCAGGACCCCGGAGACAACGGCTGCCGCCGGTCTCAATTAACCGACGTCATGCATATGGCCCGCTTGGTGGAGGCCCTGGACAATATCCATTTCTATATGCTCAATGTCTATCCCAATGATCTGCCGGTGGAAGAGGTAGACGTCAACCGTTTCGGAGCTGCTCTTAACCACACCCGCAAGCATGTCATGGGCGGGGTCTACACCGTTGCCGGGGTCAGAGATGTCATTAAAATGGCCGGAATCATCGCCGGTTCCCATACCAAACTCCAGGAGCGGCCTTTTATCTCCATGGTGACCTGTCCGATCAGCCCTTTTAAACTGGATGAAAGCTATGGTCAACTTACCATGGAGATCGCCCGCCAGGGCATTCCGGTGGTGGTGCCCACCGAACCGCTGTGTGGGGCCACCGCACCGATTACCCTGGCCGGTAATCTGGTGGTCCAGAGTGTCGATACCCTGGCCGGGGTTATGCTTACCCAACTGGTAAATCCCGGTACCCCAGTGCTTTATGGCTGCATCTCATCCATAACTGATCTGCGCGACATGAAGTATCTTTCCGGAGCTATTGAGATGGGGCTGATGAACGCCGCGGCGGCGCAAATGGCCCGATTTTACAAGCTACCGTTATATTCCACCGCCGGAATGTCGGACGCCAAGGTCAATGATGCCCAGGCGGGCTATGAATCGGCCCTGACCAGCCTGATGGTGGCTTTGGCCGGCGGCAATTTAATCCATGACGCGGCAGGATTCCTGGAATTTTGTATGACAGCCTCTTACGACAAGTTGGCGGTCGATAACGAAATCATCGGCATGGTGATGCGGGCTGTGGAAGGAATCCGGGTTGATGATGAAACCCTGGCCTTTGATTTGCTCAAGAAAGTGGGGCCAGGAGGTCATTTTGTCTCCACCCGTCATACCCGGCGTCATATGCGGAACGAGCAATATCACCCCAGGCTGAGCAATCGCGACAGCCGGGAACAGTGGCAAGCGGCCGGGGCGAAAACTACCCAGGCTCGGGCTACTGAAAAGGTCCGGGAGATTCTCGATCAGCCGGTGCAATCTGTTTTGCCACCCGAAATAAAGGAACAGATCAGGAAAGAGACACCCGGCCTGCGGGCGGAGATCATGGCTTAAAGTCTGGAGGAATATAATTAATATGATAATCATTGGCGAGAAGATTAATGCTACCCTGCCGGCCATTAAAGAGATTATCCAGCAGCGCGATACAGAAGCTCTGGTCGCCCTGGCTCAGAAACAAGCCGCGGCCGGAGCCGATTTTATTGATATCAACGTGGGTACTGGGGTTGGCTCTCAGGCCGACGAAGTGCAATCGATTAAATGGGCGGTAACCGCCATTCAGGAACAGGTGGACAGGCCGCTATGCCTGGACAGTGCTGACCCCATGGTCCTGGAAGCCGGTCTGCAGGCCTTAAACCATGCTCCGGGGATGATCAATTCCACCAAGGCCGAAAAGGCCAGTCTGGAAAAAATCGTGCCGCTGGCGGCTCAATATGGGGCGTTGCTGGTCGCCTTGACCATGGATGAATCGGGTATCCCCCGGACAGTGGAGGATCGATTGCAGGCTGCGGCGAAGATCGTGGCCGCCTGCGACCAGAACGGCGTGCCGCAGCAAAACATATTCTTTGACCCCCTGGTCATGCCAATCAGCACCGATATCAGCTATGGCTTGACCACCCTCAATACGGTGCGAGCGATCAAAGAAAAGTATCCGGCGGCCAAGACGGTGGTGGGGCTGTCCAATATCTCTTTTGGCCTGCCGGCCCGCAGTCGTATTAACGCTGCTTTTATGCATATGTGCCTCTATGCCGGAATGGATGCCGCCATTGTCGATCCTCTGGATCAGGCCTTGAGGGAAGCAGTTATCACCGGAGAGGTATTAGTGGGCCGGGATCGGCGCTGCCGCCGCTATCTGCGGGCCTTTCGGGACTAATCAGCTATTTTAATTGTCAAAACTCGTTGATAAGCGGGCCCACCATAATCATTTACCCAGGAGGTTTTAAGTGATCGACACATTCCGCGCCGGGGTTCTAGTCAAACCATATGAGCGTCTTAGTCTGGAGCAGGTGAAACGCCTGGATGAGGCTTCATTGCATATTCTCGCCGACCCGGGGGTCTGGTGCTATAACGAACGGGCCACCCAGCTTTTTAAGGGCCATGGGGCCAAGGTTTGGGAAGAACAAACCACCGGCCATCGGTGCTGGCGCATAAGTTTTCCGGCCGGCCTGATCAAGGAGGCCAGAGCCATGGCGCCGTCGGCGCTGGTATTGGGGGCCCGAAAGTCGGAGAACCGGCTAATGCTCGATGCCGAAGTGCCCCGGGTCTATTTCGGCTCTGGTTCGGAGTCCAATGTCTGGATCGAAACCGAAGTGGAAGAATTTGTCAGCCTCAAGGACAACCATACCAAGGTGCGGGTACCTCGCTATCAGGAACTCCGGGGCACCACCGAGCTGCTCGGTCGGGCGGCCAGTCTGTGCGATAAATTAGAGCATCTGGATTTTTTCATCCGGCCTTTAAATATTCAAGATCCGGGGATTACTACCACCAACCATGATGTCAACAAGTTTTTTGCCAGCCTCAATAATATTACCAAACACGTGCAGGCGGGACTGACTGACCTAGGAGCCTTGAAGAATGTAGTGCGGATGGCGGAAATCATCGCCGGGGGTCAACAGGAACTGCGGGAAAACCCTCTCATTTCCTTTATCGCCTGTGTGTTCAAAAGCCCGCTGCAGATCGTCGATGACACTGCCGAAAAAGTATTCGCCATCGTGGAGGCAGGCCTGCCCCTGGTAATCTCTTCTTCGCCGCAAGGTGGGTCCTCGGCTCCTATCCAGGAAGCGGGGATGGTAGCCCAGATCAATGCCGAAATTTTAGTCGGTATTACCCTGACCCAGTTGATCAAAGCCGGGGCCCCGGTGTTGTATGGCAGTGTGCCGGTCCGGGCCCGATTGGACGATCTGCACGATCTTTACGGTTGCCCAGAATTTAATCAGTATAATATCGACTGTGTGCAGTTGGCCCGTTATTACAAAATCCCCTGCTATTCCACTGCCGGGGTCGGCGATGCCAAGGTGCCGGGCATGCAGGCGCTGTTTGAGAAGCTCTTCACCCACCTGTATATGGCCATGACCGGAGCACAATACATTCATTATGCCTTTGGGCTGTTGGATCGGACCAACAGCTTCTGTCCTTTGCAAGCGGTGCTGGACAATGAACAGATCGGTAAGATCAAGCATTGTCTGGGAGAACCCAAAGTAAGGGCGGATGACGTGGAGGACGCCTTGCAGATGGTCAAAAAGGTCATGGCCTCCGGCCATCGGCTCTTTACCCGTCATACCCGCAAGGCCATGCACCGAGGCGAAATCTCCAGTCCGTATCAGTTTGAAGCCAAAGGCATGGAAGACAAGGTCATTGAAAACGCTCTCAATTATTTGACCCAACTGGAGGCCCAAGCCACTCCTCATCTTGATCAGCCCACCGTAGAAACTATTTTCGATGAGATCCCGGGTCTCCTACCGAACCTTAAGAAGTTCAAAGGAGATTAATCATGAATTTCCAAGCCCGACAACCGAAAGTTATGAATTATGAAGAGGAGAGTTCAGTGAGTAGTCAAGAACTGATAGAGAAAATCGCGTTCAATGTGATTCAGGGCCGGTTGGAAGCGGGAGACGAAGGCTTTGACCCCGGATTGGAAGGCCAACCGGCGGTTACCGAACTGATGCAAGAAGCCCTGGAACAGGGCGTTGATCCCAAAGACATCGTTTTAGGGGCTCTGACCCGCTCCATGGAGATCGTCGGCGAGAAGTTCGAGCGCAATGAATATCTGATTCCGGACATGCTGGCCTCGGCCGAATGCGTAGGGCTGGCCATGGAAATGCTGGCTCCGCACCTGATCAAGGCCGGCATCAAGAGTAAAGGCAAATTTATCATTGCTACAGTGGCTGGTGATTTGCACGACATCGGCAAAAATATCGTGGCCATTATGTTAAAGGGTGCGGCCTACGAAGTCATCGATCTAGGCACCGATGTCTCGGTGGAGCGAATTTTGGAGGCCGTAAGAGAACATCAGGCCCCGTATGTCGGACTCTCGGCCCTGTTGACCACTACCATGCGGGTCATGGGGGATGTCGTGCAGAGACTGGAAGATGAAGGTTTGCGCCAACAGGTCAAGGTCCTGATTGGCGGGGCACCCACCTCAGCGGAGTTTGCCCAACAGATCGGGGCTGACGCCTATTGCAAAGATGCCTTCCAGGCTCTTGATAAATTGAAAACCCTTGAAACTTAACTCAGGAGAAAATGACCATGGCTGAAAAGACAGCCTATAGTCAGGCTTTTCAGACCGGGAAATACGAGAAGGCCAGTGGACTGCTGGGAAAATACGATAATGTCCGGCGGTTCTGGGAAGACCAGGTTACGGGCAACTCCTTACGGCCGATGTTGCAACAAATGGTGAATCATAAACGAGAGCGCCTGGAAAGAATTAGAATTCTTGATCTGGGATGCGGCAGCGGTGATGGTTATGATCTGTTGATGGGGGTTACTACCAAGGATCCCGGCATCTTTGATTGGATTACCGCAGCCATTACCCCGGACATGCTGCAAGAGTACGTGGGGCTGGATATTAACCCAGACCTGATTAAACAGGCTGAGGAATACCTGGCCTATAACCCAAAGGCCCGGTTTATGATTGGCGATTTGTCGGACGGCTTACCTCCTGAGGTGTGGTCGGAGAAACCCTTTGATATTTATTTTTCCTCCTTCGGGACCTTTTCGCATTTTCATGATCATCAGAGTGTTAAAATCATCGCTGACATATGTCGGCATGCCCCGGCCGAGGCGATTTTTATGGGGGACTGGCTGGGGCGCTATTCCTATGAATGGCAGGATCTCTGGCATCACCCGGTGGACCAGGAATATTTTATGGACTACCGGATTTCCTATATTTATCCGGAGGAGCAACGCAGCCAGGTGGAGGTGGCCAGTTTCCCATTACGACTGATCACCCAGGATGAGGTCATGCGCATCATTGAGCAGGCCGCTAAGGAATCGGGGGTGGAAATCAGGCCGCTGAAGTTCTTTGACCGCTCGATTTTTATTGGCCGCCATATGGATACCGGTGATTATAACGCCAATTGTCCCCAGTTGCGGGGACCGGTAAACTCCCTTTTTGAGGGCTACATTCGTACTGACCTGGAGAGTCTGTTGGTCGACTATGTGCCGCGGGCCGGATTTGATTATCTCAACAACTTTTTCGAAATGTTTTTCATGTCTTGCAATACCCTGGTGAAATATACCATCAGCTTACTTACCAACTACGATAGCGCTACGCGGAAAATTAATGATATACCGCCAATCATGCCTTTCTATCCGGAACCTCTGAAGGAAGCCATGGCTACTATGCATAGTATCATCGAAGGAATCGGCTGGGTGCCTTGGGGCGATGTGCGGGCAAATGTCATCGAGCCGATGTTAGGCTATTCGCTGCGCAAGCTGGAAATGGAACTGCAGCCCGGAACCGGCGTCGGCCACGGCTTGGTAGGCATCTTTGAGATTCGCAAATAAAGTCGTCTGACGCAGTGGCGCAGGCTATTTTAGTTAACCATAAGCCAGGGGCTTAGAAACTTAACCTTCAATTTTGGGGGAGCAATTATTTTGAGTGGCTTTGTGGCGATTTATGGAAACCCGGATCGGGGGCAACTAAATACCATGTTTAACTGCATCAGGCATCGGGGGCCTTGGCGACAAGATATTTATACATCAGAGAAAATCATCATGGCCCAGAATTATCTGGAAGCCGATCTTCCCGGGGCTGCAAGTGATCTCAAGCTCTTTAGGCATAATTCTTCCAATACCGAGCCGCAAATTTGCTACGACGGTCAGATAGGCAACTGGCCGAAGCTGGCTTCGCTGTATGGGATCCCGGCCGGGCCGCTTCAGGAAGAGTCTTTAGTGCTCCATTTGTATAAACAGTATGGCCGCGACATGTGGCGCTACTTGAATGATGCTATTTTTGCCCTGGTGATCGCGGATGGCGACCGGCTGCTGGCAGCTCGCGACCTGCTGGGCATTAAAACTCTCTTCTATGGCTGGAAAGACGGCAACCTTTACCTGGGTTCGGAACTTAAGAGCCTGGTGGCGGTCACCGATGAGGTTTACGAATTCCCCCCGGGTTGCTATATGGACCAGAAGGGCCAGATCTTCCGGTTTGCCGAGTTGCCCCAGATTCCGCCGCCGGTCCTCCATGACGATCTGGATCAGATGATCGCCGACATCCGGGATATTATCCAGCGCAGTGTCATCAATCGGGTGGATTTTAGGGTAAGATCCGGCAGCCTGCTCAGCGGCGGGATTGACAGCAGTCTGGTCGCCTGTCTGGCGACCCAGACCTATCGGGACAAGTTTGGCCCCGAGGCCCGGTTGCCGACCTTTGCCCTGGGCGTGGGAGAAAGTCAGGACATCCAAAATGCCCGGCTGATGGCCCGCCATCTCAATTCCGATCACGCTGAGGTGATTGTCGATCTGGAGCAGATTCTGGCCGTATTGCCGGAAGTAATTTACTATCTGGAATCCTTCGATCCTTCCCTGGTCAGGAGTTCGGCTTCTAATTTCCTTATCTCCCGTTACGCCAAAGAACAAGGCATCCAGGTGCTGTTGTCGGGGGAGGGCGGCGATGAAGTTTTTTGTGGGTATATGTATCTTAAGAAATTTCCCTTGACCGAACTGTTTGCCCATCAGATGCAATGTATCGGCTTTTTACACAGCAATGCCTCTTTGCGCCTGGACCGCATGAATCTGGCTAATTCCATCCGGGTGGTAGCCCCCTTGATTTCCGGAGAACTGCTGGCCTACTCCCTGGCCATTCCCCCGGAATACAAGCAAAAGCCGGAAGGAGATGACAAGATCGAAAAATGGATTTTTCGGAAAGCCTTTGAAGATCTGCTCCCTACCGAAGTGGTCTGGCGTATTAAACAGGAGTTTTCGCAAGGGTCGGGATCTGCTGACGTCTTGCCCCAATATTTTGAACAGGTGATCAGCGATGCCGAGCTGGCCCAAACCCAATCCCAGTTTCCGATGGTCCGAAGCAAGGAAGAGCTTTATTACTTCCGGATTTTTACCGAGCATTTCGGCCACGGACGGGCGGTGGATACCGTGGGCCAGTGGGTCTGTTTATAACTAGTGTCCATCCGGAACCCCCTATCTTTTATAATTCTATCATTTCCAGACTATTTTGGGGCTTCGCGGCCCCATTTAATTTTTCAAGTAATAATGATAAATTGAACCAGTGAACAGCATTGGTGGTAAGTCAGGCAATGATAACCTACGAGGCGGTCACCAAAGTCTTTGGGGTCGGCAAAGATGCAGTTATTGCCGTGGATAATGTCAGCTTTACCATTGACCAGGGAGAGGTAGTCGTCTTTTTGGGACCCTCCGGATGCGGCAAAACCACGCTCTTGCGTCTGACTAATCGGCTGGATTCTTTGACTCGGGGTAACATATATATTAATTCCCAAAACATCATGGACTTAGATCCGGTGAAACTCAGACAGAGCATCGGTTATGTCATCCAGGAAATCGGACTGTTCCCCAATAAGACCATTTTTGACAATATCGCCGTGGTCCCCAAACTATTGGGGTGGAGCAAAGACAGAATACGACAGCGGGTTGATGAACTTTTGCGCCTTACCCGCCTGGAGCCCGAGCAGTATCGCCACCGCTATCCAGCCGAGCTATCCGGCGGTCAACAGCAACGGGTCGGAGTGGCCCGGGCCTTGGCCGCAGATCCGGAAATTCTGCTGATGGATGAGCCGTTTGGGGCTATTGATCCTATTAACCGGGAACGGATTCAGAATGATTTTTTAAATCTCCAGGCCGGGATGAAAAAGACCATTGCCTTTGTTTCCCACGATATTCACGAAGCCATCAAGATGGGGGATAAAATTGCCCTATTTAACCGCGGCCGACTGGTGCAATACGATACTCCCGAAACCATTCTGACCCGGCCAAAAAATAAATTTGTGGCTGATTTTGTCGGCGCGGACCGCACCTTGAAAGTCCTGGGCCTGATCCACGTCCGCGACATCATGAACCGCTCGCCGAAAAACATTGTCAAGGCTGCCGATTCGGCACCCGAAATCCTGAAATTTTTGGAAGAAAAAAACCAGGCCTACGCCATTGTCCTAGCTGACGGCAAGCCCATCGGGTATGTCACCCCCCAGGACCTTAAATACGAAAAGGGCTCGGTCCAGGAGGTGGTGCGACCCTATCCCTTATTGATAGAGGAGGCTACTTCAGTGCGCGAGGTTCTCTCTTACATGCTGATGCATGATCTATCAACCTTCTGCGTGGTAAATGGTCAGGGCGATTTTGTCGGCTCGGTTACTTATGACTGCATTCAAAAAGCGGTTAAGGAAACTTATCCTCAGGGCAGCGAAGATCAATAAAGGGCAAATATTTGACTAGTTTATATTTTATCATTAATAATTATAAGCAGGTTATCTATCTCACCTGGGAACATCTCTGGATCGTCGGGTTGGCCCTGGTCATTGCCACTTTTATCGGGTTGCCGCTGGGGATGCTGATTACTCGGAATCGGGAACTGGCCCGGAAGGTGATCGATGTCGCAAATGTTTTGATGACCATCCCCTCGATCGCCCTGTTTGGTCTCCTACTGCCGGTTTTTTCCCTGGTAGGCCACGGATTGGGCAAAGTACCGGCAGTAACGGCCCTGGTGTTGTACAGCCAGCTTCCTATCATCCGCAATACTTATACCGCGATTCAGAACGTGCCGCCGGCGGTGGTGGATGCGGGCCGGGGTATGGGGATGAGCCGCTGGGAGTTGCTTAAAGAAGTGCAGATCCCCATGTCTCTACCCGTGATCCTGGCCGGGCTGCGGACCGCCGCGGTCATGAACATCGGCATCGCCGCCATCGCCGCCTATATCGGGGCCGGTGGCCTGGGGGTTTTGATCCAGCAAGGCATTGACCGGGTCTACCGGGAGATGATTCTGGGTGGTGCCATCCTGGTTTCGCTGCTGGCCCTGGTAGTGGACGGCGGCATGGCCCTGCTGGAGTCCTTGGTTACCCCCCGGGGGGTTAAAATTCAGCGACAACGAGGCCGATGAGACATTTGTTACCGAAAGTATATCGATTGCTGCTGATCCTGGTGATTTTTGGGGCAGGAGTGGGGGTGCAAAGAATCGGCCTGATCGATTACCTCTTAGACCCCTATGAATATCCCTTGATTATAAAACTCTTCTGGCAACACCTTTACCTGGTGGGCTGCAGTATGGGGTTGGCGACCGTGGCCGGCCTCAGTGTGGGCATTCTCTTAACCCGAAGGCAGTTTAAAAAATATGCCGGGGTGGGGATGTATATCGTCAGTCTCGGCCAGACCATCCCTTCTCTGGCGGTAATTGCTCTGGCTATGAGCTTTTTGGGGATCGGGGCCACATCGGCGATTTTTGCCCTGACCATTTATTCCATCTTGCCGATCGCCCGAAATACCCTGGCGGGAATTATGGCGGTTCCGCCTCCCTTAATTGACGCGGCCCAGGGTATGGGGATGCCGCCCTGGCGTCTGCTACTGGAAGTGGAACTGCCCATGGCTATGAAAGTCATAATCACCGGATTTCGGGTCGCTCTGATCATCAATATCGGCACCGCGGCTTTGGCCTTCCTGATCGGCGCCGGGGGGTTGGGCGACTTGATTTTTTCAGGCATCAGCCTAATGGAACCTGATAAGTTGCTGGCCGGGGCCATTCCCTTAACCCTGTTGGCGCTGCTCGGGGATTATCTTTGTGAACTTGTAGGACTGCTGTTGATTCCCCCTGGCCTGCGGCTGGAAGAGGGCTGAAAAGGATAACCTATATGAGATATTTTATAAAAACAATTGTTTGCCTATATGTCGGCCTGTTATTTATGGCTTTTCCTAGTAAGGGTGGCGCGGCCGCCAAAAAACTGGTAATCGGAGGGAAAAACTTTACTGAACAATATATCCTGCCGGAAATCGCCAAAATCCTGTTACAAAAACATGGTTTTGAAGTGACCTTGAAAACCGGGGTGGGATCTACCCTGTTACGCAGAGCCCTGAGGAGCGGCCAGGTTGACCTCTATTTCGAATATACCGGCACAGCCTACACCGTTTACCTTAAACAGAAAGACCGGGAGATCATGGCGGACCCGGAGAAGGTCTTCAACTATGTGAAGCGAGCCGACGCAAAATGGGGTCTGGTGTGGCTGCCCCGTCTTCAGTGCAATACTACATATACTTTGATGATGCAGCAGGCCCGGGCCCAAAGTCTGGGAGTTACCTCTATCAGCGATCTGGCCATTTACGTCAAAAAACACCCCAATGTCCTGATTTTTGGAATGAATGCCGAATTCTGGGGGCGCCCCGACGGGTTTAAAAAGTTGATGCAAGCCTATGGCTTTCGGGTGCCCCACGGCAAGATCCGGAAGATGGCTACCGGCTTATGTTACCAGGCCTTAAAAGAGGGCCAGATCGATCTGGCCATGGGTTTTTCCACGGACGGCCGCATTGCCGCCTTTGGCTTCGTCAATCTGGAAGATGATCAGGGATTTTTCCCAGCCTATAACCCGGCTCCAGTGGTCCGCCGCCGGGTGCTAAACAAATATCCGGAAATTCCGGAGATTCTCACGCCCATGCTCGAACTGACCACCGAGGCCATGCAGCAATTGAATAAGGCCGTGGACGTGGATAAGCACTCCGTTCACCAGGTGGCGGTCGCCTGGCTCCAGAAAAAAGGACTTCTCTAAGGGCGGGCCGATCCTGGCGGTGATATTTTTTTAAGATAAGTATAAAAGAATTATGATATATTAGATTCAGCGCCGTTAATTATTCACAACCGGTAGCAAAAATTTTCGATTAGCAGGAGACTAAAAGAAGTTTCAAGATCGGGAGCCCACCTTTCTTAATGATCATGGACTTGCCTTTTACTGCCTCATTACCCCACTGTCCCCACTCCGAGGTCCGGATCATGGGTTTAGATCTGGGCCGAAAACGGATCGGCGTGGCACTAAGCGACGCCCTGGGAATCACCGCCCAAGGCCTGATGGTGCTGGAACGCCAGGACAATGCTACTGATCTGGCCCGGATCATCGCACTGGCCCGGCAGCATCACATAACCGGGATTGTTATCGGCCTGCCCCGCCACATGAATGGCCGTCTCGGAGCCAGCGCCGCCGAAGTCTTTGATTGGGTGGCGCAGCTACAACAAGCGCTAGCGATTCCCGTCCATACCTGGGATGAACGTCTAACCACGGTCCAGGCGGAGCGTATTCTGCTGGATGCCAACCTTAGCCGCCGGCGTCGCCGGCAGGTCATTGATAAAATGGCCGCCGTATTGATTTTGCAGGCCTTTCTTGATCAGCGCCGCCCTTCTCCCTGATGGCAAACCTCCTTCCGAGTTTAACAATTCTTAAATCAGATATAGTTAGCTATTCGATGAGCTTAACTTATTTATAAATAATTTACATAAGTTATATACTTGTATTTCTTTTCACATAGCTATTTTTTCCTTGACATTGGGTGGCAAACCCATTTAATTTGGGGCCAAGTGGGATTAAGTGGTGTCAGATGGAATTAAATAAGGGGGTAAGGTGTTCCGGGGGAGTTTCTTCCACGTCATCGATGACAAAGGAAGGATCAGCATTCCGCAACGCTATCGCGAAATTCTCCGGGCGCGTCACGATGATTATTTAATCATAACTAACCTCGACGGCTATCTGCCCGCCTTTCCGCTGTCGGAATGGGAATTGATTGAGCAACGGCTGGGCCAATTAGCACTTCTGCGCAAAGATTTCCGGTCCTTCCAGCGGTTTTTTGTCTCCGGGGCGGCAGAGTGTCAGCTGGATCGTCAGGGACGGATTCTGATTCCGCCTCACTTGCGTGAGTATGCCAGACTAGAGAAAGAAGCTGTTCTGGCCGGAGCAGTGCGCTGTTTCGAGATCTGGAACCGCCAAGCCTTTGAAGAGGATCGGGCCCTGGTGGACCAAATGGATACCGAAGAGGTACGGAAAGAATTGGGAATCCTGTAATCAACCAGGAGGTCATCCATGAGCCGGTAATGGTTGCCGAGGTGGTCGCTGGTCTCAACTGTCGGACCGACCAGATCTTTGTGGATGGCACGGTAGGATTGGGTGGCCATGCTCAGGCTATCCTGATCCACAGTGCCCCGGCTGGTCAACTGGTGGGTTTGGATCAAGATCCGGCGGCTTTACGGGTGGCGGCCCACCGCCTGGAACCTTTTCAATCCCGGGTTCGACTGTTTCACAGTTGTTATACACGCCTGGGAGAAATTCTGACGCACTGCCGGATCGAGCAAGTGGCGGGGATCCTGCTCGATCTGGGATTATCAACTCAACAGCTTAAACAATCGGGCCGCGGTTTTAGCTTTCTGGGTGACGAGCCTCTGGATATGCGGCTGAACCCTGAGGCTCCCGGGCTGACTGCCGCGGAAATCCTGAACACTTATCCAGAACCGCGCTTAACCAAGCTTTTCCTGGAGCTGGGGGAGGAGCGCTGGTCGCGCCGGATTGCCCGAAGGATCGTGACGGCCCGGCAACAGACCACGATTAGCACCACGGCCCAATTAGTGAAGCTAATTATGCAGGCCATCCCTCCCAAGATCTCCCGGGGGCGGATTCATCCTGCGACTCGGGTTTTTCAGGCGCTAAGAATCGCGGTCAATCAGGAACTGGAAAGGCTAACGGCTTTTATACCGCTGGCTGTCAGTCTCCTGGCTCCGGGCGGACGGCTGGTGATCATCTCCTACCATTCGTTGGAGGATCGGATAGTGAAGCATCAATTTTTAGCCCTGGAAAAGGCGGGCCAAATACGGCGCCTGACCCGGAAGCCGCTGACTCCCAGCCGGGCTGAAGTACAACACAATCCCCAGGCCCGCAGCGCGAAATTAAGAGTGGGGGAAAAGGCTATATTGACAACTAATTAGAATTAACGGGGAAAAGAGGAGGGGGAGACGGTGATCCACAACCGGACGGCGCGAGCAAGTTTAGTTGACCAGGTTTTTTACCCAGGAAATCGTAAACTGAGAAGCCGAAGTGCGGTTTTACAACTTGGGAAAGCCAAATTTCTGTCGCTATTTTTAGTTTTGGTAGCAGCCGTCGGCACTGCCTGCCTATTTGTTTACACCGATTTAAAATATATCACCCTAAGCTATCAGATCTCCGAGGCCTTTAACCAGCAGAAGCAATTATATGATCTAAACCGCAAGCTGCGTATTGAGTTGAATAACCTTAAGTCTCTTGGAAGACTGGAGAAACTGGCGGTAGAAAAATATAATATGGCACCGCCGGAACCTGGACAAGTAGTCTATCTGCGATGAGCTCGAGACCGGGGAAATGGCTCCGCTTGCGCATCATCCTGGTAGGCGGGTTTTTGGGGCTGCTGTTACTGACCGTAACGGGCCGATTTATCCAGCTCCAGTTGTTTGAAAGCCAAAGACTGCGGGAGTTGGCCCAGAGAGAGTATCAAAAGCTCTGCCCGGTCCTGAGCATCCGCGGGTCGATCCTGGACCGCCGAGGTAGCGAGTTGGCTATCAGTACCTTTGTCCAGTCGCTGGGGGCTCATCCTGGTCGTTTACCAGAAAAGGGCTATTTGAGCACCCAACTGGCCTCCCGGCTCAACCTGCCCCGCTCCCAGATTCAGAAGATTTTAAATAAAGACCGGCCTTTTGTTTGGATTAAACGTCATCTCACTCCACAGCAGGCCGAAGCCATTCAGGCCTTTAAGGAAGAACAGCATCAAAAGTCCAGATCTGCCAAATGTTCCGACCGAGCTACGGAGCATCAGAATAAATCCTTGGAGGCCATGTATTTGATTCCGGAAGCCCGGCGGTTCTATCCCCATCGGTCTCTGGCCGGAGCGGTTTTGGGATTCTGCAATATTGATGGTCACGGTCTGGAGGGTCTAGAGTGCCAGTTTGACCAGTATCTCTACGGGCAACCCATCAAATGTATGAATCTGCTGGATGCCCGGGGCCATATCATCGTTTCCAATGAAAAGGAACTCGCCCACCAAACCATGGGTAACAATCTAGTCTTGGCGCTTGATCGGACTATCCAATATATTGCTGAAAAAGCCCTGGTCAGGGGGGTAGAAAAATGGCACGCGGCCGGTGGACTGGCCCTCGTAGTCTGTCCCCAGACCGGCGAGATCCTGGCCATGGCTCAAGCACCTGGCTTTGACCCCAATCAATTCTATCGTTATACCAAGGAACAATATCAAAATCGCAGTTTGACCATTGCCTTTGAACCTGGCTCTACCTTCAAGATCTTTACGGTGGCGGCGGCCTTAGATGCCAATGCGGTCCGGCCCGGGGACCAGTTCCATTGTGGCTGCGGAGTCTTTAAGATCAGCAATTGTGGCGTTATCCATGATGTCCACCCCTATGGCAGCTTGACCGTTAGTGACATCATCAAGAAGTCAAGCAATATCGGGGCGGCCAAGATCGGTATGCGGATGCGACCAACCTTAATGGATAAATACCTCCAGGATTTTGGTTTTGGCAGTCGTACCGGCCTGTGTTTCCCTGGAGAAAGTTGCGGTCTGTATCGAACCCTGAAGTTTTGCCGGTCCCCGATCGACCGGATCACGGTCAATTTTGGTCAGGGCGTCTCCCTAACTGCTCTCCAACTGGCTATGGCTTTGGCCTCCCTGGGCAATGACGGCGTGCTCATGAAGCCTTTGTTAGTTAAAGAAATCCTTGATCAGCAGGGTAGGGTAATCAAACAATTCAAACCTGAACGGGTGCGGCAGGTAGTTTCGCCTCAAACCGCCCACCAGATGCTGGCCATTATGAAGACCGTGACCGAACCCGGGGGCACCGGAACCGAGGCCGTACCGCCAGGCTATACCGTAGCCGGGAAAACCGGGACTGCTCAGAAGCTAGTCGGGGGACGATATTCCCACAGCAAATTCAACGCTCTGTTCGTCGGTCTGGTTCCTGCCGAGCAGCCAGTGTTGGCCATTGTGGTAGTTATTGACGAACCCCAAGGGGCTATTTACGGGGGGGTAGTGGCGGCCCCGATATTCCGCGAAATTGCCGCCCGAACCATGCGGTTTTTAGGATACTATCCCCAGCTCGAACCGTTGGTTGACCCATCTCAATCCTGCAAAATCGTGGATTGCAGTCTGAGGTTTGCCAAACCAGAACCAGAGCCGATAAACGGGCCTTTGAAAGTTATGCCGGACTTCCGGGGCCAGACGATCCGTCAGGTGTTAAAGGCTCTGCACCGTTCGGGCCTGCGCTGCCGCATTGAGGGCAGTGGGGTGGCGGTCACTCAACAGCCCGAACCTGGAGCCCGGATATCTTCCGGAACTATCTGCTGGGTAAAATTTCAGCCAACATATCAATAGATCTCAAAAGATTAAGTAAAAATAAACCTGACTCTAAAGGCAGTTGCAAAGCAGAGGAAGTTAAGATAGGATAAAAATAATTTTCGTTTCTTACCTTCCCAAACCAGAAAGCTAGTTATTCAAGGAAAAGAGCAAGAGGAATTTATCATTGTCCGGTCTAGAGGATACCTATACCCCGAAAACCCTGAATCAACTCCTGGAGGGTCTGGCCGGAATCCAGGTCTGGGGGCCAGACGATCTCCCGGTTATCGGCATTGCCTATCATTCCGGACAGATTGAACCGGGGCAGCTTTTTGTGGCCCTGCGGGGTACCCAGACCGACGGCCACCTGTTTGTGGAGCAGGCTATCCAGCGAGGGGCCCGAGTCATCGTCAGCGAAAGGGATGTGCCAGTTTATCCGGGGGTAGTTAAGGTCCGGGTTCCCGACGCTCGGCTGGCCCTGGCTCACCTGGCCGCGGCTTTTTATCAGCACCCTTCCCGGGACCTTAACGTGGTGGGTATTACCGGTACCAACGGCAAAACCACTACCTCCTATATCCTGGAGGCCATTATGCAGGCCGCCGGTTTAGAGGTTGGGGTGATCGGCACAGTAAACTGTCACTTTGGCAACCAAGTGCTGCCTGCTCCGGTGACTACGCCGGAATCGTTAGACCTGCAAAGATTGTTGCAAGAGATGCAGCGCCACCGGGTCACCCACGTTCTGTTGGAGGTCTCTTCCCATGCCCTGGATCTGAAGCGAGTCCATCATTGCCAATTTGCCGCGGGTATTTTCACCAATCTGTCTCAGGATCATTTAGATTATCATGGTGATCTGGATAACTATTTTGCCGCCAAGTGTCGGCTGTTTACGGAATTGTTGAACAATGGCCGGCAGCTCCAGCCCCTGGCGGTTATCAATGGCGACGATCCCCGGGGAGAGGAATTGCTGCAGCAGACGTCGGTTCCGACCCTAACCTATGGTTTTAACGGGCGCAGCGATCTGAGCCCGGAAAAGTATAAATTATCCCCTACCGGACTGCAGGCTTGGCTGGCCACGCCCTATGGCCGTATGGAAATCAGTTCTCCGCTGGTTGGCCGCCATAATCTTTATAATATCATGGCGGCCAGTGCTACTGCCCTGGGCTTGGGACTCAGCCCTGAAGCAATAGTGAGCGGTTTAGGACAATTGGCCGGGGTTGATGGCCGCCTGGAACGGATTGCCGTCCCGGGACAGCCCCTGGTGTTTGTAGATTATGCTCATACGCCGGACGCCCTGGGGCAGGTCCTGGCCGCCCTGCGGTCTTTAGATTTTAATCGGTTGATAACGGTCTTCGGCTGTGGCGGAGATCGGGACCGCTCCAAACGTCCCCTGATGGGGCAGGTGGCGGCCCAGGCCAGCGATCTGGTGATTATTACCAGTGACAATCCCCGCACCGAAGATCCGCTGGCCATCATTGCTCAGATTGAAGCCGGGCTGAAGGAGGAGGGGTATGCTCGGCTCGACCCGGGTGAGGCAAGGGAGGCCTCCCCAGGGTATTTAGTGATCCCGGATCGCCGACAGGCCATTTATCAGGCGCTGCAATTGGGGCGATCAGGGGACGCCGTTCTGGTCGCCGGTAAAGGACATGAGACTTACCAGATTATCGGCACCCGGCGCTTTCATTTTGATGATCGTGAGGTTGTATGGGCAGCTCTGCGAGGTAAAGAAAACTCATGACCGCCCATTTTTCCTGCCAGGAAATAGTTCTCGCCACTGGCGGGCAATTACGCCAGCGAGGTGCCTGGCAGCATTTTGTCGGAATCTCGACCGATTCCCGCACCACTCAGGCCGGTCAGCTGTTTATCCCCCTGATCGGCGAAAAGCACGATGGCCACGACTTCCTGAAACGGGCCTGTGAGCGCGGCACTGGGGGGGTGCTGGTGGCGGAAACCTGGTGGCGCTCTCATTTCCGTGCCTTGCCGCCCGATGTGACGGTGATCAGTGTCCCCGATACCCTGACGGCGCTGGGGGATCTGGCCCGGAGTTGGCGCCAGCGATTTTCCCTGCCGGTGGTGGCCATTACCGGGAGTTGCGGCAAGACTACCACCAAAGAGATGGCCGCCCAAATAGCTTGGGCTGCCTATCGAGTTCTGAAAAATGAATTGAATTTCAATAACTTGATCGGCCTGCCGCAGACTCTTTTGACCCTTAGTGCCACTCACCAGGTAGTGATAGTGGAAATGGGAATGAATCGCTTCGGGGAGATCCGGCGCTTGGCCCAGATTGCTGTTCCGACCATCGGGGTGCTTACCAACATTTATCCCGCCCATACCGAAGGGGTCGGCGATATTGAAGGGGTAGGCCGGGCCAAAGCCGAGCTTCTGGAAGCTTTGGCAGAAAACCGACTATTAATTTACAATCAGGATGATCAGCGGTTAGCCCGGTTGGTCCAGAGGTTTCCAGGGCTAACCCTCAGCTTTGGTCTGTCGGCCCAGGCCCAGGTACGGGGCCGTAAACGCCGGTGCCATGGACTCCAGGGTCAAGAGGTAGAATTTCGTTGGCAAGGACGCTACTGGCCGATTTTTCTAAAAATTTCAGGATTGCACCATCTATATAATAGTCTAGCCGCCGCCGCGGTGGGATTGGCCCTGGGGCTGTCTCCGGCCGAGATCATTGCTGGCTTGGAAAGCTTTGAGCCCCTGGACAAGCGAACCCAACTCATCACCTTGAAATCCGGAGTTCATATCATCAATGATAGCTATAATGCCAATCCAGGCTCCATGGCCATGGCGCTCCGGACCCTGGCGGACTTGAGAAATCAGGGCCGCGCCGCCGCTGCGCTGGGGGATATGTTGGAATTGGGGAGCGTTGCGGTTCAGGCCCATCAGCAACTGGGAGAACAGGCCTGTCGACATAATCTTGATCTTTTGGTGGCTTACGGTGACTATCGGGACCAGGTGGCCGAGGCCGCCCGAGCCTCTGGCATGGCGGCCAACCAGGTGTATGCCGTCGCTTCTCAGGCTGAAGGAGTCAGGGTTTTGAAGGCCTTTCTGAAACCGGGTGACTGGCTTCTGGTTAAGGGTTCCCGCGGCATGCGGATGGAAAACCTGATCCATGCCCTGGGACCTTGAAGAAAGGATAACCGAAGCATATCCCCCTTCCCAATCTGGGGGGCTGATATATCAAACGAAGCAGACGCTAGGGAACTGATCTGTGCTTTATCATCTATTATTTCCATTAAAAACTTATTTTACCGTTTTTAATGTTTTTCGCTATATTACCTTTAGGTCGATCTATGCCTTGCTCACCGCTCTGGTGGTCTCTTTTGTGATCGGCCCCTGGGTCATCCGCAAGTTAGGCGAACTGCAGATAAACCAGTATATTCGCGAAGACGGCCCCACCTCCCATCACTCCAAGGCCGGGACTCCGACCATGGGGGGGATTCTGATTGTTTTCGCTGTGGTGTTCTCTACTTTGCTGTGGACTGATTTAACCAGCCCCTATATCTGGTTATTGATCGCGGTTACCTTGGGATTCGGGTTCATCGGCTTTGTCGATGATTATCTCAAAGTGATCAAGAAACATAATCGGGGCTTGAGTGGCCGGACTAAACTGCTGGGGCAGATCGCGCTGGCTTTAGGAGTGTCGTTACTGCTTTACTTTTCGCCGGATTTTAGTACGACTCTGACGGTCCCCTTTTTTAAGAATTTGCAACCGGATCTGGGCTGGGGTTTTATCCCCTTTGCCGTGTTTATTATTGTGGGGGCGGCCAACGCAGTCAATCTTACCGATGGCCTGGACGGTCTGGCCATCGGCCCGGTTACCATTGCCGCGGCTACTTATATGGTTTTTTCTTATCTGGTCGGGAATGTCAAGATCGCCGAGTACTTGCAAATCCCTTATGTGCGGGGCGCCGGGGAGATGGCCATCTTTTGCGGCGCTTTAGTCGGAGCCGGAATCGGCTTTCTGTGGTTTAATGCCTATCCGGCTCAGGTGTTTATGGGCGATATCGGGGCCCTGTCCCTGGGCGGTATCCTGGGCACTGTGGCCCTGATCACCAAACAGGAGCTGCTGCTCGCCATTGTCGGAGGCATCTTTGTGGTGGAAGCGATCTCGGTCATTCTCCAGGTGGGGTTTTTTAAGGTTACCAACGGGCGTCGCATCTTTCGTATGGCCCCGCTCCACCATCATTTTGAACTGAAAGGCTGGCCGGAACCCAAGGTTATCGTGCGCTTTTGGATTCTGGCCATAATCCTAGGGTTACTGTCGCTTAGCACTCTGAAGTTGAGGTAAAGGTTGGATCTAGCCGGAAAAAAAATTCTGGTGGTCGGCCTGGGCAAGACCGGGGTGGCCCTTTGCAAGTTCCTGGCCCACAGGGGTGCCCAGGTTATGGTGACCGACACAGCCGAAGCTGAAACTCTGGGGCCGGTGGTAGAGGAGGTCAGAGAACTGGTGACAGGGATGGCCCTGGGGCAGCCTCAACCTTCCCAGTTAGGGGCCTTTGAGCTCATTATTGTCAGTCCGGGGGTGCCACCGGAGCTGCCCTGGCTGCAACAGGCAGTAGCAGCCGGCATTCCCCTGATGGGTGAATTAGAGCTGGCCAGCCGTTTCCTCCGGGTCCCGGTGGTGGCGATCAGCGGTACCAATGGCAAAACCACTACCACAGAACTGGCGGGGGAAATGTTGCGGGCCTCGGGTAAGCGTATCCTGGTGGGTGGAAATATCGGCACCCCGCTGATAGAGATGCTCGCCCACCAAGAGCAGCTGGATTACCTGGTGGTTGAGATCAGCAGCTTTCAATTGGACACGGCCTGGAGTTTCCGACCTAAAGCCGCGGCGCTGCTCAATATCAGCGCCGATCATCTGGACCGCTATGCCAGTTTTGCAGCTTACGTTAATTCCAAAGCCAGCCTGTTTCGGCTGCAGGGTCCAGAGGACCTGGCGGTTCTCAACGCCGATGATCCCTGGGTGGCGCCGCTGGCAGCCCGGTTGCGGTCGCCGGTTTGCCCATTTTCGACACAAAAGCCAGTGAAGACGGGGGCCTGGCGGGCAGGGGGAGCTTTGTGTGTCCGCCTGGCCTCCGGTTTGGAGGCCCAGTTCCCGCTGGCCAATATTAAACTCTCAGGGCGGCATAACCAGGAAAACATCATGGCCGCTCTACTCTTAGCCCTGAATCTGGGGGCTGCGCCTCAGAGTTGCCGGCAAGTGCTGGAGCGCTTCCCGGGGTTGCCGCATCGGTTGCAATGGGTGGCTTCGATTAATGGAGTGCGGTTTTATGATGATTCCAAAGGCACTAACGTCGGTGCCGTAACCCGCTCCCTGGCCCATTTTACTGACCCGGTAATCCTGATTGCCGGGGGCCGGGATAAAGGGGGGGATTATGGGCCGCTGGCGCCACTGATCCAGGAGCGCGTCAAAGCCATGATTCTGATCGGCGAGGCCCGAGAAGATATGGCTGCCGCTCTGGGTCACCTGACTGATACCCAGTTGGCGGCCGATCTCCCCCAGGCAGTGCAGTGGGCCTGGGAAAAGGCCCAGACCGGGGATGTGATTTTGCTATCCCCGGCCTGCTCCAGTTTTGATATGTTTAAAGATTATGCTGAACGAGGCCAGGTTTTTCAGGCCGCAGTGCGAGGACTAAGCAATGGCAGACCAAGCAGAGCCTCAGGCCAGAAATCAGTGTGATCATGTCCTTCTGATCGTCACTCTCCTATTAGTGAGCATCGGGCTGGTGATGGTCTTTAGTTCCAGCGGGGTCATGGCCTATGATCGTTATCAGGATCCCTATTTTTTCTTGCGTAAGCAGGGCATCTTTGCTGTGCTCGGCCTGGCCTTGATGTTCCTGGTCAGGAAATTTCCCTATCAGATTTATTATCGTCTGGTCTACTTGATATTCCTGGTCAGCCTGACAACTCTGATTATGTTAATGATTCCTGGACTGGGAGTTGAGATCCGGGGGGCCACCCGCTGGTTAAGGATAGGGCCGTTTCTGTTCCAACCGTCCGAACTGGCCAAACTGGCCATCGTTATCTTTCTGGCATATTCTATGGCCCGCAAACAGGAGAAGATGAAATATTTTGCCATCGGCTTTATCCCTCATATTATCGTGGCCGGGGTGTTTATTATATTAATCGAGAAGCAGCCCGACTTCGGCACCGCCATGACCATCACCGTGATTGTGTTTCTATTGCTGTTTGTCGGCGGCACCCGCCTGACCCACATTTTTTTATCGGGACTGGCCTTGGTGCCGATCATTGTCTACGCCATTGTCCGGGACCCCAAACGTCTGGAACGAGTAATTACCTTCTTAAAACCGTTTGCATACAAACAAGAGAGTGGCTACCAGCTTGTCCATTCCCTGTACGCTATCGGCTCTGGGGGTTTGGGTGGACTGGGAATCGGCAAGAGCCAACAGAAACTCTTCTATCTCCCGGACATGCACACTGACTTTATTTTAGCAATTATTGCCGAGGAAGTCGGTCTGATCGGGGTCCTGGTCATTATCTGTCTGTTTTTCATCTTTGTTATCCGGGGAATTTCCTTGAGTCTCAAGGTCCAGGATAATTTTGGCTGCTACCTGGCTCTGGGCCTGGTTACCCTGATCGGCTTGCAGGCGGGCCTGAACATGGGAGTAGTCAGCGGCATCCTGCCGACCAAAGGCATGTCCCTGCCCTTTATCAGTTACGGGGGCTCATCATTATTAGTAAATCTGATGGCGGTGGGCATTTTGTTAAATATCAGTGCTCAATCTCAGGTGGCAAGTCCAGGGCTGGAATCGGCCCGCGCCCGGCAAAGACCGCGGTCCAGGAAAACCAACAAGTGAACAATAAACCGGACAAGAACAACCTGAGCATAGTCATTGCCTCTGGTGGTACTGGGGGGCATCTGTTCCCGGCTGTGGCCGTGGCCGAGGAATTCCGCTCCCGTCTGGGGGCCAGAGTGAGCTTTGTGACCACAGATCGACCGATGGCCTTGGAAATTCTTCAACGCTATCAATTTCCCTGGCAGACTATTGAGGTCGGAGCCTTAAAGGGACAACGTATCTGGCGGCGTCTGGCCACGCTGGCCGGCCTGCCGGGCAGTATTTCGCAGGCCAAGCAGGTATTAAAACAACAGTCCCCTGATCTGGTTTTGGGAATGGGCGGCTACAGCACCGGCCCGGTAGGGGTGGCGGCCTGGCGATTGGGAATTCCTTTGGCCATCCATGAGCAAAACGCTATTTTGGGCTTCACTAATCGGCTGCTGGCCCGGCTGGCGGATCGGGTCTTTTTGTCTTTTCCGGAATCATCCGACAAGATTAATCCCCAAAGGGTGGTGTGGACCGGTATGCCGCTGAGACCGGAGTTTATCCAGCCGCCGCCGATGGAACGGCCGACAACTCCCCAGACCTTGCTGATTATGGGTGGCAGTCAAGGGGCGCATCATATTAATATGCAGATGTTGGCAACCCTGGAATTTCTTTCAGATTGGCGCCCGCGGCTAAGGATCATCCATCTTACCGGCCCCGCCGATCTGGAGGCAGTGCGGGAAACCTATGACCAGGCCAATTTTACGGCCCAAGTCATGGCCTTCACTCCCGAGATAGCTACTTACCTGACCCAGGCTCATCTGGTAGTGTGTCGGGCCGGCGCTTCTACCGTGGCTGAGCTGACGGCCCTGGGACGGGCGGCGATCCTGGTTCCTTATCCCTATGCCGCCAATCAACATCAGGAAAAAAATGCCCGCTGGCTGAGGGACTCCCAGGCTGCTTACCTGGTTGCTAATAACGAGTTGACCGGACCAAGACTGGCGGCGATGATTAAAGAATTACTCGGTAATCCTGAAAAGTTGGCAGATATGGAAAACCGTTGTCACTCCCTGGCCCGCCCCCAGGCGGCGGAGATCATGGTGGCCGAATGTCAGCAGCTGATTCGACATCCGGCGTGAAGGAATTAATCATAGTGAGTTCTATTGTTCAAAGTTATCACTTGATCGGGATCGGCGGCATCGGCATGAGCGGCCTAGCAGAGCTGCTGGTCCGCCAGGGGCACCAGGTCAGCGGCTCTGATCTAGCGGCTAATGCTCAAACCCAACGGTTGGAGGCCTTGGGGGTGAAGATTTGCCTGGGCCATCACCCCGATCATCTTCCGGACACCGGGATTGTGGTAGTTTCAGCAGCGATTAAAGGGGACAATCCTGAACTGCAGGCTGCCCAGAGCCAAGGCCGGCAGGTACTGTCCCGGGCGCAGCTGCTGGCCCGCCTGATGATGGGCAAATTCCAGATTGCGGTGGCCGGCACCCACGGTAAGACCACCACCACCTCGATGGTGGCCTCCATTCTCCGTCAGGCCGGTCTTGATCCCACCGTGGTGGTAGGGGCGGTTGTCGATAGCCTGGGAAGCAACGCGGTTCTGGGCCAGGGAAAATATTTCGTCGCCGAAGCCGACGAGAGCGACGGTTCGTTTGTGGCTTTAACTCCGCATCTGGCGGTAGTTACCAATATCGATCGGGACCATCTGGACCATTACCGTGATCTATCACATATCCAGGAGGCCTTTGCCGCGTTTCTTCATCGAGTGCAACCGGGTGGACTGATTGTTGCCTGTCAGGATGATCCCCATCTTAAGCCTCTATTGGGCCGCATAAACCGGCCGATTTTGAGCTATAGCCTGACTCCGGCGGCTGATTTTTGGGCCGCGGACCTCGACCTAAAAGGTTTTACCAGCCATTATTGCTTGATGCGCGGCAACCAGGAATTAGGCCGGGTATGTTTGCCTCTGGCCGGGCAACATTATGTCTCCAATTCCCTGGCGGCGGCGGCGGCGACTCACGCCCTGGGGGTCGAATTTGAGGCCATCCAACAAGGACTGGCGCAACTAGGCCAGGTACACCGGCGCTTCCAGATCAAAGGTGAATCCCAGGGCATTACCGTGGTCGATGACTACGGCCACCACCCCACGGAAATCAGGGTAACCCTAGAGGCGATAGCCCAATCTTTTCACGGCCGACGGTTGCTGGTCGTATTTCAGCCGCATCGCTACAGCCGGACCCGCGCCTTGTTGACTGATTTCTTTTCGGCCTTTCCTTGTGCCGACGTCTTATTTCTAACCGAGATTTATGGGGCCGGAGAGATGGTGATCCCGGAGGTCTCCGGCCACTGTCTTTTTGACGGAATCAAGCAAAATGGTCACCACCAGGTATATTACGTCGAGGATAGGGCTGAGCTGATCGACCGACTATGGGAGACTCTCTATCCGGGAGATGTGGTGGTCACCATGGGGGCCGGGGATATCTGGAAAACCGGGGAAGAACTTCTTAAGCGCCTGGAATCCCAGCCGTTAAGATCGCCTGGCCAAAATTATCGTCCTCCTCCTCCTCAGGTGGGAAAGGTTAATTGACGGATGAATCGCTATACCTCGGCGCGGTCCGCCAAATATCGCTTGCCATCGATTAATTCATTGCGGCGTTCCAAGAGATTCCGTACCCCCCGGAGGAAGAACAATTATCGCCGTCCACCCCGGTCCTGGGAGGGCCTCAAAAAAGGCCTGGCTTACGGATTTTATCTATTTACCGCCATCACTATTTTGGCCTCGGTCAGCCTGCTGTTGGTGGTGGGATATCAGTATTGTTTGACCTCGCCCTTCTTTTGTATTAAAGATGCCAATTGTATCCAAATCCAGGGTCTGGAAAGAATAACCCCTGCGCAAATCCTGCAAATCGCCCAATTGAGCCCAGGAATTAGTCTACTGGCCATAAAACCTCTGGAGGTTGAAAAGGCCCTCAATCAACACCCTTGGGTAAAACGAGCCGAGCTTATCCGACAGTGGCCCGACCGTCTAACCATAGTAATAAAGGAGCACCAGCCGATTGCGATCGTCCCCCTGGACCGCCTTTATTATATGAACCGCCAGGGGGTATTATTCAAGCCTCTGGAGAAAACTGATTCCCATGATTTGCCGGTAATTACCGGCCTGACCTCGGAAGATTTCCAGGCGGCAGGAGATCAACCTTCCCCTTTGTTAAAAAAAATAGTTGACTTAATCCGGGTCTTGAAGGAAACTCCGGCGCCTTTAAATTTTAAGAACATCGCCGAGATTCATGTCGATCCAGAACGGGGCCTGACCCTTTACTCGATTGCTCTGGGCATAGGGATAGACATCGGATTTCAAGCACATAAACAGAAGTTTGCCAACTTTCGTAAGCTATTACCCACATTGGAAAGGAAGGGGGAAATTCAACGGGTGGTCAGAATCAATCTGAACTACCCCAACCGGGTCTTGGTAAGTTTTAAAAAACCTGATCAGGCTTCCCCTTAAGGAGAAAACGTGAGCCAGGAGTTGATTGTTGGGTTAGATATCGGTACTACCAAGATCTGCGCCGTAGTTGGAGAAGTAACGGATAACTGTGTAGAAATCGTCGGCGTCGGTACCCATCCGTCCCAGGGACTGCGCAAAGGCGTGGTGGTAAACATTGAGAGTACGGTCAAGTCGATCCGCAAGGCCATAGAGGAAGCCGAATTGATGGCGGGCTGCGAGATCCGCTCCGTGTACGCCGGCATTGCCGGGGGCCATATCAAGGGATTTAACAGTCAGGGGTTGATCGCCATCAAAAGTCGGGAAGTCACCCAGGCTGATGTCACCCGGGTCATCGATGCGGCCAAAGCCATGGCCATTCCCCTGGATCGGGAAGTGATCCATATCTTGCCCCAGGAATACATCGTTGATGGCCAGGATGGTATTAATGATCCCATCGGCATCCATGGGGTCCGGTTGGAGGCCAGGGTCCATATTGTCACCGGCGCGGTTACCGCGGTCAGCAATATCATCAAATGTTGCAACAAGGCGGGGCTGGATGTCTCGGATATCGTGTTGCAAAGCCTGGCCTCTGGGGATGCCGTTCTCACTAACGAGGAGAAAGAGCTAGGGGTGGCGCTGATCGATTTCGGCGGCGGCACCACAGATCTGGCGATTTTCTCTAACAACTCCATTAAACACAGTGCAGTTCTGGCCCTGGGCGGTAATAACCTGACCAATGATATCGCGGTCGGACTCCAGACCTCACTGCCGGAGGCAGAAAGATTAAAGCAAACCAGCGGCTGTTGCCTGACCACGCTGGAAGACCGGGAGGAACAGATTGAAGTGCCAGGATTAGGCGGTCGTAAATCCCGGATGCTGTCTCGGGGCATCCTGGCCGAGATCATCCATCTGCGAGCCAAAGAGATCATGGAGCTCATCCATAAAGAGATTCTCCGCTCCGGCTTTGCCATTCCCATTATCTCTGGAGTGGCCATCACCGGCGGCTCCTCATTATTGGATGGGCTCCCAGAGTTGGCGGATGAGATTTTCGGTTTGCCGACCCGGAGGGGCTACCCTATCGGAGTTGGGGGGCTGACGGATGTCATAAATAATCCAGCCTTTGCCACCGCCGTCGGTCTGGTGCTGTACGGGGCTAGAGGCCGTACCCAGCGGAGTCGAGATTCTTTCCGGATCCGGGATCAAAACATTTTCTTTCGGGTCCTGAACCGGATGAAAAAATGGTTTAAAGAGGTTATCTGATTTCTTAATTAGTTTCTGTGGGGAGGGAGAGCAATGGGTATAAATATTCAATTGGTGGAAAGCGAATCCTCGGCTAAAATAAAGGTTCTGGGGATTGGGGGCGGCGGTGGTAATGCGGTCGATGATATGATCAAGGCAGATATGAAATGGGTAGATTTTATTGCCGCCAATACTGATGCCCAAACTTTAGACAGGAACACCGCGCCGATAAAGATCCAATTGGGGGAGAATTTAACCCGGGGCTTGGGAGCCGGAGGGGATCCGGAGGTGGGGCGTAACGCCACCCTGGAAGATGCTGACCGCCTGCGCGAAATCCTTAAAGGGGCTGACATGGTTTTTATTGCCGCTGGTCTGGGGGGCGGCACTGGTACCGGTGGAGCCCCTATCATTGCTGAGATCAGCAAAGACATCGGTGCTCTCACCGTGGCGGTGGTGACCAAGCCCTTCTATTTTGAAGGCAAGCGACGGATGCGTCAGGCTGAGGCGGGCATTGAAGAGTTAAAAAAAGTTGTCGATACCCTGATCACCATTCCCAATGACCGCCTGTTAAGTCTGGATACCAAGAATACCCCGGGGTTGGCAACTTTTGCCAAGGCCAACGAAGTGCTGCTCTACGCGGTGAAAGGCATTTCGGATCTGATCATGGTTACCGGCCACATCAATGTCGATTTTGCCGATGTCCGCACTATTATGAGCGAAATGGGCATGGCTCTGATGGGTACCGGCATTGCCAGCGGCACCAATCGGGCCGTGGAAGCGGCTCAAAAGGCCATCTCCAGCCCCTTGTTAGAAGATCTGACCCTGCGGGGCGCTCGGGGCATCCTGATTAATATTACCAGCGGCATGGATTTCTCCCTGGATGAACTTAGAGATGCCTGTTCGCTGATCCAGGAGGAGGCCCACGAGGATGCCAATATTATCTTCGGTTGGGTGGTCGATGAAACCCTGGAGGATGAGGCCCGGGTGACCGTCATTGGCACCGGCATCGGGAAAAAACCGGAGCCGGAAAAAACCCGGCGAGCGCCCAGAATCGAGGCCAATTCCCCAGAGGAACTTGAAATCCCTACCATAATTCGGCAAGAAGAGGATCTGTCCCGGCTCCGGGAGATGACCCGGGGGGACAGCCAAAAAAGAACTAACCTGGAACTGGTGGCGAACAAAAGAAACGTTGTGCATCCAGATCTCCACTACGAGGAGGATGAATTGGATATCCCTACTTTCATGCGCCATCAGGCCGATTGAATTAAAATTATCCGGGGCGGCAGCCTTAATGCAGGATACTTCCGTCCCTGTGCAGCCTCCCACCCCCATTAGATGTCAAGAAAAATCATTGCCCACCTGAAAAAGCTTCTCGACCAGGAACAAGGGGCGATCAGCCGTGAATGGGGCCATCGCTGGCCCCTGGTCCTGGTCTATCCCCAGGTCTATGAAGTGGGGATGAGTAATTTAGGATTTCAGGCCGTTTACCACTTGCTTAACGATCATCCTGACCTGGCCTGTGAGCGGGCCTTCCTGCCCCCTGCGGACCTGTGGCCGGAATATCAGCGCACCGGCACCCCGATTCTCTCCCTGGAATCGCAGCGGCCCCTGACCGATTTTGCCGCCCTGGCTTTCGCTATCCCCTATGAAGCTGACTATCCCCAGGTATTGAAAATCCTGGAGCAGGCCCGGATTCCCCTCCTGGCACTTGAACGGGGTCCGAATTTCCCGCTGGTATTGGCTGGCGGGGTGACCACCTTCCTCAATCCCGAGCCGCTGGCGCCATTTATTGATGCCTTTTTTCTGGGAGAGGCCGAGGTCCAGGTCGCTGATTTTTTCCAATTCCTGGCCACTGGCGGGCGGTCTGCTAGGGATCGACGCCAGATGCTGCAAGAATTGGCGGCTAACCAGCCCGGGGTCTATGTTCCGGCCGGCTATCGTCCGGTTTATCAGGACGACGGCACCCTGGCGGCATTCCTTCCGGCCCCTGGCTACCCGGCCCAAGTAAAGGCCCTGCATCCCGCGGACCTGGATGTTCATCCCTGTCATAGCCATATAATCGCCCCGGCCAGTGAGTTCGGCCAGATGTTCCTGGTGGAAGTCAGCCGGGGTTGTGGCCGCGGCTGTCGTTTCTGTGCCGCGGGTTTTATCTACCGGCCGCCCCGCTTCCGGTCTGTCCCGGAATTGAGCCGTCAGATTAAGCTCGGTCTGATCCAGCGCCAGAAAATCGGCCTGGTGGGGGCCGCGGTTTCGGACCATCCCGCCATCCACGAGATTTGCCGACAGGTGGTGGAGGCCGGGGGGCAGTTAGGCATCAGTTCTATCCGGGCTGATTCCACGGATCGAGAATTGTTTGAACTGCTGGCCCGCGGGGGGGTTAAATCTATTGCCTTGGCCCCGGAAGCTGGGAGTGAACGGTTGCGCCGGGTGATTAACAAAGGCCTCAGCGAAGCACAGCTTATTAATGCGGTGACTAATTTACGCCAGGCCGGAATCCCCCGATTGCGCCTCTACTTTATGGTGGGGTTGCCGACCGAAACCCGGGAAGAGGTGCGGGATATCGCCCGGTTGGTGAAACGCCTGAAACATGCCGTAACCAAATCCAGCCGGGGGCGGAAGCGGTTGGCCAACATCACCGTCAGCCTCCATTCTTTTATCCCTAAACCTTTTACCCCTTTGCAATGGGTGCCATTCTTGGACCTGCCGGAGCTAAAAGACCGGATCAGACTGGTGAAGCGCGAACTCAAAGGCAGCCCTCAAGTGCGGGTCCATGCTGATCTGCCCAAGTGGGCCTATATCCAGGCCCTGCTGGCCCGAGGCGATCGGCGAGTGGCGCAGATGTTGCTGGCCGCGCACCGGGCTGGCGGGAACTGGACCGCGGCCTTTCGCTTGAGCCCGCTTAACCCGGATTTTTTCGTACTCCGCCCTCGGGGGGCCGAGGAATTGTTCCCCTGGGATTTTATCGATCACGGCCTGGAAAAATCATATCTCTGGGAGGAATATCAACAGGCTCTGGCCGGCCAGGAGACCCCGCCTTGCGACCCCCAGGTCTGTCGGCGCTGCGGGGTCTGCCGCCCCTCCTCAAATTATCAAGCTTGACAAAGACCTGGCGGATTTATGGCCATAATCAGATTAATCCATAAGGCAGATTCAGAAAGGAAGACATGGACAAGACAACTCTCGGTTCACTGCTGGCCCTGATCGGTATGATCATTCTACTGGTCAACAATTTTATGCGCCGCTCGGCCCGGCGACGTCAGGTCAGGATGAGTCCTCAGACCCTGGCTTGGCAAAAATGGGGCACCGTTGGGGCCTCGGTATTAATTTTCCTCGGCCTTTACTTGATGATCAGCCTCAGCTAAGGCCTTACGGGGTCCTATCAATATCATAATCACGGAAGCATACACGGCTATTGCTCTATCACTCTTTTTAATCTATTATTAAAATAAGAAAAGCCCTGAATATTAAATTTTCACTAAGGGGCAAGCTGGCATGTGCTATAGGAGGGAAAAGTTTTCATACGGTCACTGATTAGGCACTGGTCTCTATTTCGGGGGGATATTTTACCTAGGGAGGGGTAAATGGCTGCTGAGGATGTGCGTCTGGAAACGGTTCGAAATTTGAGTCGGGCTGCGGTGGAGTTGCTGGCTCCGGCCCATTTGGGGAAATTTGAGGCGGATTTTGCCCGCTGGGCCGTGGCGCAGAGTAGGTTTCGGGTGCAAGAGGGCGGTCTGGTCCGTACCCGGCCTCCGGATCAGGCTTTGGACACCACGCTGGTGGCCGGGATGTTTTTCCAGGTGATGATGGAAGCCGAAGGCTTGCCGGTCAACAATATCGAACGGACCAGATTCGTCAAACAACAGGTGAAAAATTTTCTGGTGCAGCGTCTGGCCGGGGAGATCACCCTATCGCAATTTTTCCGCCTGATGAGCCTTATTGAAGAACAGATGACCAACTATTTTAGTCAGTTAAGAGGTGGATGGCTGCCCCTCAGCCCTGCCCGAGCGGAAGCAGAGCCTGCTTCCCAGATCAACATCAGCCCTGCTGTGGAGATCGAGCCGGTCCAGAAAACCGCCTTACGAGAAGCCCTGGCGGCGGTGCCTTTACCACAGCGCGGCAACCGCAAGCTGTCGGTCGAGGGGTTAATAGATTTTCTGGCCCAGTCCCAGGGACGATGGTTCCGATTGCTTGATTTTGAGACGCATTTCCGCTTGAATAAAAAAACCGCCTGGATTTATTTGAGTCTGCTGCTCCAACATGAAATCTTACGGCATAATGAGGAGAAGGCTAACCGGGTGCGCTATGCGCTGGCCCCTCGATTTTTGCCTGCCGAGTCTGGGTCGCCGAGCTGACGCCGACGTCCCGGGTACTTTTCTACCCATGTTTTCCTAAAACTGAAACCTCTTAAAAGAGCTAGACGCTAATCCGGAGATTGACATGCCGCTGGAATTTAAATTGCCCGATGTCGGGGAAGGATTAACCGAAGGGGAGTTACTGGCCTGGTTGGTTAAGGAAGGAGATCGGGTCCGGGAAGGACAACCTCTGGCCCGGATAGAGACCGACAAGGCGGTGGTGGAGATTCCGGCCCCCCGGGATGGCGTGGTGTTAAAACTAGTGTTTGCCGAGGGCGCTACCATCAAGGTCGGAGAGGTCTTTGTTATTCTGGGAGACCCAGGGGAGGCGGCGGCCCCAACGCCCCCGACCGGAGTCGGAGTAGTGGGAGAGCTGGAAGAAGCCCCCCCGGAGGGGCCCCCGTCTTCGGAAGAGCCGAAAAGGGCAGCACTGGCGACCCCGGTGGTGCGCAAGCTGGCCAAAGAACTGGGTATTGATCTGGCCCAAGTAAGGGGTAGCGGGCCTGAGGGCCGCATCCTGGAAGACGATGTGCGCCAAGCCGCTGCGCCTTCTCCGCCAGCCGTGCACAAGGTCCGCAAATATGACCTCTATGGCTATATCGAGCATGTCCCTTTCAAGGGGATGCGGCGCACTATTGCCCGGAACGTCAGCCGCTCTTTCCAGTCCACGGTGCCGGTCACCGCGATGGACGAAGCCGATATTACCGAGTTGTTTGCCCTTAAACAACGGGAGCGCCAGGTGGCTCAGAGCCGGGGCATTCATCTGACCCTGTTGCCGTTCATCATTCGGGCGGTGATCCCTGCACTCCAAGAACAACCTTTTTTAAATGCCACTCTGAACGACCAGGCCGAAGAGATTATCTTAAAGAAGTATTATAATATTGGCATTGCCACGGATACCCCCGCCGGCCTGATGGTGCCGGTGATCAAGAATGCCGGGGATAAAAGCATCCTGGAACTGGCCGCTGAAATCCAATCCCTGGCGGTCCAGGCCCGGGACCGCAGCATTGATATTGCCGACCTCCAGGGTGGGACGTTTACTATAACCAACTATGGGGCCGTGGGCGGACTGTGGGGGACGCCGATCATGAACTACCCGGAAGTGGGAATCCTGGGGGTGGGGCGGCGGCAGGAATTGCCCCGGGTCTGGCAGGGCGAAATCCAGATTCGCCACATCCTGCCGCTGGTGTTGACTTTTGATCATCGGGTGGTCGATGGCGGCCAAGCCGCTCGGTTTCTGCGTCAGGTCGTGGCCCACCTGGAAGACCCGGTACTGATGCTGGTGGGTGGCTAAACAGTGGAGAACACAAGGGCTAATGCCCTGATAATTTTGGAAAATAATAGATCCAATATTTTTATCCTGGTAAATATTATTCTAAATACTTATAAACCATGGCCCTAAACAAAATTCGGATCAAGGGGGCGCGGGAGCACAACCTCAAAAATATTGACCTGGAACTGCCCCGCAACAAATTTATAGTCATTACCGGAGTCAGCGGTTCCGGTAAATCTACCTTGGCCTTTGATACCATTTATGCCGAAGGTCAGCGACGCTACGTAGAGTCGCTGTCCGCCTATGCCCGCCAGTTCCTGGAACTGATGGACAAGCCTGATGTGGATTTTATTGAAGGGCTGTCGCCGGCCATCGCCATCGAGCAGCGCCGGGCCAGTCAAAACCCGCGTTCGACCGTGGCCACCGCCACCGAGATTTATGATTACCTGCGATTGTTGTTTGCCCGTTTGGGCACCCCCTATTGTTACAATTGTGGCCGGCCCATTGCCTCTCAGAGTATCCCCCAGATGGTGGAAAACCTGATGAGTCTGCCGGCCGGCCGCCGCATTACCATCCTGGCCCCGGTGTTGGTCAATCGCAAGGGGGAGCACCACAAGCTATTGCAGCGGCTGCGTCAGGAGGGTTATACCCGGGTTCGGGTAAACGGCGAACTGTTTGATCTGGATGAACCTCTGAGCTTAGATAAAAATAAGCGCCACACCATTGACGTGGTCATCGATCGCCTAATCATTAAGGAAGGCCTGGAACCACGGCTGACCGACTCCCTGGAACTGGCCGGGGGGCTGTCCGATGGGGTGGTCAAGGTCGATGTGGTAGGGGGCAGCGAGCTGTTGTTCAGCCAGAGATTTGCCTGCGAATCCTGTGGCATCAGTTACCCGGAACTGACGCCCCAGATGTTTTCCTTCAACAGCCCTCAGGGTGCCTGTCCGGAATGCAGCGGCCTGGGGACGCAGCTGGTCATCGATCCGGAGCTGGTGGTCCCGGATCCCGAACTGAGCATCCGGGATGGGGCCATTCTGCCTTGGGCCAACCGCAATTCGGTTTATTTGCGCCATATCCTGGAAGCGCTGGAAGATCATTACCATTTTTCCATCCGGACGCCATTTTTGGAGCTTGCCCCCCAGCTTCAACAGGTCCTACTCTACGGCTCGGGGTCGGAAAGGATCAATTTCTTTTTCGAACGCAATGGCCGGCGCATCTTTGAGCCCCGTCCCTTTGAGGGGGTGATCACCAACCTGCAGCGTCGCTATCGGGAGACCGATTCAGGGCTTATCCGGGAAGAAATCGAGCGGTTCATGACCGTTCAGCCCTGTCCGGCCTGTGGTGGGGCGCGACTGCGCCGGGAGGCCCTGGCAGTCCGGATCGATGGCGTTAATATCTACGATATTACCGGCTACACCGTTGGTCAGGCCAAAGCCTGGTTTGACGGTCTACAATTGTCCTGGCAACAGATGGCCATTGGCCGCCGGATTCTTAAAGAGATTACCGAGCGTTTAAGGTTTCTAATCGATGTCGGCCTGGATTATCTGACCCTGAACCGGACCACGGCCAGCCTCTCCGGAGGCGAGGCGCAGCGCATCCGGTTGGCTACCCAGATCGGCTCCAAGCTGATGGGAGTACTATACATCCTGGACGAACCCAGCATCGGCCTGCACCAGCGGGACAACCTGCGGCTTCTCCAAACCCTGAAGACCCTGCGTGACCTGGGCAATACCGTCATTGTGGTAGAACACGACGCTGACACCATCCGCAACGCCGATTTTGTGGTGGACATGGGTCCAGGGGCCGGTAATCAGGGCGGCAAAGTAGTGTTTAGCGGCTCTCCTTACCGGCTCAGCCAGGATTCGCATTCCCTGACCGGACTTTATCTCTCCGGGGCGCGGGCCATTTCCATCCCCAACCAGCGCCGCACTCCTCAGGGCTATCTGACCCTGGAAGGGGCCCGGGGCCATAATTTGAAAGATCTAACCGTCTCCATACCCCTGGGGTTGCTGACCTGTGTCACCGGGGTGTCGGGATCGGGGAAGAGCACCCTGATCATGGACACCTTATATTGGGCTTTATGCCAGAAGTTCTACCGTGCCAAAAGGCGGCCGCAGGCCTATGGTCGGCTTCATGGTCTGGATCAAATCGACAAAGTCATCCATATTGACCAGAGCCCCATCGGCCGCACCCCCCGCTCCAATCCCGCCACTTATACCGGACTGTTCACCCTGGTGCGGGAACTGTTTGCCCAGGTCCCGGAGGCCCGGGCCCGGGGTTATAAACCCGGACGCTTTAGCTTCAATGTCCGGGGCGGACGGTGCGAGGCCTGTAACGGGGACGGGGTGATCAAGATTGAGATGCATTTTCTGCCGGATGTCTATGTCAATTGTGAGGTCTGTCGGGGGAAGCGTTTTAATCCCAGCACCCTGGAAATCCGTTATAAGGGCAAAAACATTGCCGAAGTCCTCCAGATGACCGTTGATCAGGCCGCTGAATTTTTCCATGCCGTGCCTGGCCTGCGGTCCAGGCTCGACACCTTGAGGGAAGTCGGCCTGGGTTATATTCAATTGGGCCAACCCGCTACTACCCTATCCGGCGGGGAGGCTCAACGTATCAAGCTATCCCGGGAATTGAGCCGTCGGGCTACCGGCTGCACCCTCTATATTCTAGATGAACCGACCACCGGGCTGCATTTTGCCGATATCGAGAAACTGCTGCTGGTGCTCAACCACCTGGTAGAGGCGGGCAATTCGGTGATTGTCATTGAGCACAACCTGGAAGTGATCAAGACCGCAGACTACGTGATTGATTTGGGACCCGAGGGGGGCGATGCTGGTGGACAATTAGTAGCTCAAGGAACCCCGGAAGAGGTGGCCCGGGTGGCGGGGTCGTATACCGGCCAATACTTGCGGCCACTGTTGGATCAGACTACTTCCATGGTCAGGTGATAAGCGAGATTGTCCAATTTAACGGTAAAATCAACATTTTCAATAATAAAGCCTTCCGGGACCTGGATCTGGATCGGAGCAAAATTGAGGATGGCTTTAACCCCCGCGCTGATCAGACGCCGGGCGGCGTTCTGGGCCTGATTGGCAGGTGTGGCGATCACTCCGATTTCAACCTCCTGTTCGGCGATCAGGCGGTCCATCTCGTCGATATGATGGATCATCTGGCCGCTGGGCAGACGGTGTCCGACTTTGGCTGGGTCGATATCAAAGACCGCCACAAATTCATATCCTTGCTTGGGAAAGTTCTCATGGGCGACCAGGGCCGAACCCAGATTGCCGATTCCCACCAGGGCCATTTTCCAGCGTTTATTCAACCCCAGAATCTTTTTGATCTCAAAGAGTAATTCCTTAACGAAATAGCCAACCCCGCGCACCCCGAATTCCCCGAAATAAGCCAGGTCTTTCCGGACTTGGGCCGGGTTGACCCCACATTTCTGGGCCAACTTATCCGAAGCAATGATTTTGACGTTGTTATGACATAATTCTTCAAGCGAACGAGAATACAGGGATAAGCGGGTGATTGTGGCCGAAGGAATCTTAGAGAATTTCATAAACTGAGCCAGCCCCGAGATGCTTTTTGAGTCCTAAGAATGTACTTCTTTGCACAAGGCTAGGGTTTGAAAAAGGGGGCCGATCCGGCCCCCAGGGTAGAAAATTCCAATTTACATCTGGAAGCCTAGCGCGGTAGCAATCGGCTTTGCCATCGGATAAGCATAGAGGATGATCAGCGCCACGACCAGAGCGTAAATACAGAGAGATTCGATCATGGCCAGACCGATCAACATGGTCACCGTGATTTTACCGGAAGCTTCCGGGTTCCGGGCAATACCTTCAACCGCCCGCTGGATGGCGATGCCCTGGCCGATGCCAGTGCCAAACGCGGCAATACCGATCCCGATACCGGCGGCAATCACCGTTGCTGAAAAGAACCGGGCCAGACTGGCGCCGGTGGCCGCACCAGCGCCTTTGGCTTCGGCGGCCATTGCCAGGGAGCAGTAAAGCAGGGTGAACAGCAAGGTCATCCCGATGACCATCCATTGTTTCCTCGACATCTGTAATACCTCCCTTAATAAGGTTAATTATATGATAATTTGGCCTTCTTCCAATAATTTAGTGAGCCTCTTCCATAGAGCCGGCAAAATACATCATGGACAGCAGGGTAAAAATGAACGCCTGCACCGTGCTGGTGAACACCGCCAAGAACATCATGGGCAGCGGTGCCAAGAATTTCCCGGCCAGCAACAAGAGGATCATCAACACCAGATCTTCACCCATGATATTGCCGAACAAACGGAGAGTGAGGGATAAAACCCGGGCAAAGTGGCCGATGACTTCGATGGGGAAGAATAACGGTGCCAACCAGGGAATCGGTCCCAAGAAATGCTTGATATATTTTATACCGTGGTATTTGACCCCTAGATAGTGGGTAAAAACGAAAGTACACAGGGCCATGGACAAGGGCGTATTAATGTTGGCCGTGGGAGAATAACAGCCTGGAATCAGACCAATAAGGTTGCAGACCCAGATAAAGATAAACAGGGTGGCAATGAAGGGAAAGAAGGCCCGGCCTTCCTCACCGGTGATCTCCACCATAAATTCTTCCAGGCCCCCGATTAAGGTCTCAAAAAAATTCTGTCCTCCCGCCGGGACCAAGGACCGGTGTTTGCTGGCCATGTAACCCAGCCCGATCAGCATGGCCATAATCAGCCATGAATAGGTTAGGTGGGGAGGAATATGGACATGAAAAAATCCTAAAATCACATCAAGAAATAGAATTGGATGTTCCATTACCGGCTATGGCCTCCTTTAAATAGAGCTTCCTAATTTCATTTATTCCCATCAGGATCAGAGTGAGAACTACAATGGACAGACCCACCACCAATCCCCAGATATTAACCAGGTTATATTTGATTACAAAATAGATGATGACCCCCATGAGGGTCAGGCGAATGATATTCTTCAGGAACAATACCCCCTGGCGTCCTCCAACTTCCCATTTTTGCACCTCCCCCGAAGACCGGTTCAAGGTACCGGACAGGACATGCGCCAGGGCATAAAAGTTTATTATGGCTAATAGGCCGCCCACTAGGATTCCTAAAGCAAAAGCTCCCCCCAGCCACAGCCAGCCCAACAGCACCAGTGCGGCTAAGATGATCCAGTTGGCCACCTTCAGGTGGCGGGGAGACATCAGTTGGACATCCATCTCAGAGTTTGGTCCGCTTGCTCATAATATATAGATTGCGGAAACCCGCGATGATCCCCAAGATCAGGCCTAGGTAGAAAAAAATCATATTATCAAAATATTCGGACAGTAACCACCCGATGCCCACCCCGATAAAAATTGCGAGCACCAGTGATAAGCCAATCGCACTGGCACGATAAAGCCCTTGGAATAAGTCTTTAAGGTATCTTTTGGTTTCGTTTTCCAACCATTATCCCTTACTCAGACCGGCCCCGGGAGACCAAGTTCGTGCAAAAACTCACATGGGCAAAACTACCATAAGCTTTTGGGGAAGTCAATATTTTTTCTTTAAACAAGATTATTTTCTGGAGAGGGCCAGTGCTTCAACAATTTCAGAAAGCTCATCTTTAATCCGACATATCAGTTCAGCTGGTGGATTAATCTAAGGATAATCTCCCGGGCTTATGAGCCGGCAGCTCGATTACAAAGGTCGTGCCGGGGGTCACTGAAGTGTCAACGTAAATGCGTCCCAGGTGCTTGCGTATAATGCCGTAACTGATCGACAGGCCCAGCCCCACGCCGCGTCCCACTTCCTTGGTGGTAAAGAAAGGATCGAAAAGCCGGTTCAGGTAGGCTTCGGGAATGCCCGGTCCGTCATCGGATATCCGGATTTCAATGATATCGCTGTGATGGATTAGATTGGTGGATACGTTCAAGGTCCCCTCTCCCTTAACCGCTTCGGCGGCGTTGATGAACAGGTTGATAAAGACCTGTTCCAGCTTACTCTTGTCGGCCTTGAGGGGAGGCAGATTGGAGTTAAATTGGCGGTTAACCTTGACATTATTGAACAGGAGATGGTTTTCGACCAAAGACAGGACTTCTTCCAAGACCGAGTTGATATCGGTCAGCACCATTTTTGAAGGCAACTGACGTGAGAAATCGAGCAATCCCTTGATAATTTCCTGACAGCGGGTAGCCTCTCGGATGATTTTTTCCACATTGGCGCGCTCCGGCCGGTCCGGCCCCAGATCCTCCAGGAGCAGGTGGCCAAACACCAGGATGCCGCCCAGGGGATTATTAATTTCATGGGCCACTCCAGCGGCCAATTGCCCCAGGGCTACCATCTTTTCGGAACGGATAAGTTGCTCCTCCAACCTTTTCTTTTCGGTAATATCTCGAATATGGGTCTGGAGCGCTGATTGGCCCCCAAAGGAAGTGGGAAAGGATATCACTTCGATATCAAACTCGGTCCCGTCTTTTTTAATGCCTTTCAGTTCGAAGATTCGGGGCGGGCCTTTGCGACGGCTGATTCCGGGCAACCGGCGCAGAATGACCTGATGGTAAGCGGGAGCAATGAGACCCAGAAAATCTACTCCTTGTAATTCCTCAAGGTATGAATAGCCAAACATCTCCAGGCAAGCCTTATTGGCGTAAAGCAATTTTTTATGGGCATGCAAGGCGATGCCATCCAGGGAGGTTTCCACCAGGCAACGATATTTTTCTTCTGATTCCTTCAGGTATTGGGCCAGCTTCTCACGATCGGTCATGTCCAGGATCGATTGGACGGCTCCCTGAATCTGGCCTTGTTCGTCGTAAATCGGGGAGGCGGTGGAATACAGATAACGTTCCTGGGGCCGGCGGAGATTTTCAAAGCGTTCATAAGCCTCATAGGCCCCGGGCAGGTTAGGGGATTTCTTCAAATTTTTATCGCCATAAAACCGGCGCAAAGCTTCGATATTTTGTTCCACTACCAAGTTGGCCATACTGGAGCGTTCATGGAGAGCAAAGGGCAGCCAGAGCCGGTAACTACCCAATAGTTCCTGCCGCTTATAACCGGTCAATTCTTCACAGGCCCGATTCCAATAGATGATCTGATGGTCCCGATTGATGACAAAGGTAGGAACCGGCATGCCCTCTAGAATACCTTCGGTAGTCTTTTTCTCCTTTAGAATCTCTTGTTCAATGCGCTTGCGTTCGGTGATATCCTTAACAATCCCTTCGTACCCGGTAATCTGTCCGTCTCTTTTTCTACGGACAATGCCGGTTAACAACACGTGTATCCGGGCCTCATCGCGGCGGAGAAGAGTAACCTCCAAATCGCGGACAAAGCCACCATATTCGGCTTGGCGTTGGAATTTCTCCCAATCGCGAGGATTTTCAAAAATGGCCGACAGGTTGCCAAGCCTGAGGGCCTGGTATTTGGACGGAAAGGCCAGCAGTTCCACCCCGGCGGGGTTAATATCCAACAGCCGCCCCTCCTGATCGGTGACAAAAATCATATCCTTGGAGCCTTCAAAAATTCGGCGATAACGCCGTTCAGAGCGCCGCAACTCATTGGACAGACGGGCATTGTCAATGGCCAAGCCTATCTGATTGCCCAGGATGCCAAAGAATTTTTTGCGGGAATAGGAGAAGAGTGCAGGAGTTTCATCGGCCAGGTTGAGAAAACCGATCATCCGTTCCCGATATCGCAAGGGAATGCTGACCATTGCCTGGAAGCGGGGTTCCTTACGGATGAAATCGGAGAAGGTGGAGGTCTGCAACCGCGGGTCGTTGGCCGCATCATGAATGATCAACGGCTGGGTAGCATGCATGAGATAGGGCCCAATAACCTTTTCAATATGAGATTCATTGATCTTAACCAAATAATGGTTGGGAAAACCCTGGGAGGCAGCATGACTAAGGCGACCTCCGGGTTGGTCCCAAAGCAACAGGATCCCTGCCGACACCCCTAGAAATTGCAAGACCCGGTTCAAGATCAGGTCGAGCACCTCTTGCACACTTAAGGCCTGAGCAGTTATGGTAGCAATTTCATTGAAGAGCAGCAGCTCTTCATAGTGATCAGTCTCTAAGGCGGCGCGCGCTTCCCATTTTTCGGAAAGAAGGGCGCGATCTGTTTGCTTAGTCGGATTGGTCGCCATTTCCTTACTCCCTCCCTTGGCTTCCTGGATAGCAGTCATCTTCATAAACCGTCTAGGAAAGCCTTAAGGCTGACAATTTATCGACCAAAGGCCTTAATTAATAAGCCGATCAGGTTCGAACCCCCCAGAGAATAACCAGACCGATGGCGACAAAACCCAGGCCGGTGACGGCTTTCAAAAGTTTGGGGGGGATCCAGTGGTTAAGTTGGGAGCCCAGCGCCACCGCAATGAGGGTAGCCAGGATCAGCGCGGCGGAAGAGCCAACAAACACCACTAGTTTATTGATCCCGTCATCGGCCGCCATGAGCAGGATAGCCAATTGGGTCTTGTCCCCCAGTTCGGCCAGGAAAATCGCCAAAAAAGTGGTAAAGAAAATTTTCAAGGTCATGGATTTTCCACCCTCCGATTAATACGAATTTTAACAATTATTTCCAAGAAAGATAAGAAAAATCTGTTGGTCTGCTCTCAGGTGCCGATCAAATGAGCATTTATTACTCAGGTCATATAATATAATAAATGAATTGGATTTAGAAAAAAACAGCTCTCCAAAACCCACACCCCCAACCCCTTAAGGGGGGTTGGGGGGAGCTTGAGGGGAGGGCGGGGATACGGCGGCCCTCCCCTCAAATTAACCGGTTAAATGCTCAGAGTAAAATTTAACGGGGAGGCTCTGAATTTAAGGCCGGAAGGGCATGAGCTTAAGATTGCAGTGGATTTCGTTAAAATCCACACTGAGAGGGCATAGCTCAGGACTGTATCTGGAAGCGGTGTTTAATCTTGGGCCACACTAAAGGGGTGCGGCAGCGGGAAGCGTTGACGAGAGCCTGTAACAGGTATACGGCCTCCGAAAAATCGTCGTTTATGACCAGATAATCATACCACTCCACCTCCTGCAACTCTTTTCGGGCTTGCTGCAGGCGCTGCTGCAATTCGGCTTCCGGCACATCTCCGCGCCGGCGCAAGCGCCGTTCCAGTTCCGCCAAGGAGGGCGGCAGAATAAAGATAAAGGTCTCGTCCGGATAAAGGCGTTTCAGTTGCCGAGCCCCGTGAATTTCAATATCAAAGACTATATCTTGCTCCTGGGTCAGGGCCTGGTCCACCCAGTCTTTAGAAGTGCCATAAAAGTGGCCGAATTGTTCCACCCATTCGATTAACCGGCCTTGCTGGACCAGACGGTGGAATTCGTCTGGACTGACAAAGAAATAGTCCTGACCGTGGACCTCGTGGGGACGCGGCTTCCGGGTGGTATAAGAGACTGAAAACCGTAGCCGGGAATCTTTGGCCAAAACTTCCTGCAGTAAAGAGGTCTTTCCGGTTCCGGAGGAACCCGAGACCACAAAAATCTGACCTCCCACCTATTCGTCCTTCTTGCCTCTTATTCCCGAATGATCTCCATTAAGGCGTTGACACAGGGTTTCGGGCTGAACCGCGGAAAGCACGATATGGTTGCTATCCATGACAATTATGGAGCGGGTCTTGCGACCATGGGTGGCATCAATGAGCCGTTCCCGATTTTTGGCTTCTTCCCGCAGCCGTTTCATGGGCGCTGACCCTGGAGTGACAATCGCCACTACCCGGTGGGAGGCCACCAGGTTGCCAAAGCCGATATTGACGGAGTAATTTTCTTTGTTGGACATGATCGAGCGCACTAGTCAATGGTTCCTTGGTTAATTATACTTTTTACTTATTCAATATTTTGGACCTGTTCTCGTAACCGTTCTAACTCGTTCTTAACCTCAACCACGGCTTGGGAGATTTTTAGGTCGTTAGCCTTGGCGCCAATAGTGTTGATCTCCCGATTCATCTCTTGCAGGAGAAAATCGAGCTTGCGGCCCACAGCCCCGGAACCGGCCAGATTCTGTTGGAACTGTTCCAGGTGGCTGCGCAAGCGGGTAAGTTCCTCGCTGATATCAGCCCGATCCGCTAGCAGGGCCACTTCCTGAAGCAGGCGGCTATCGTCGGCCCAGGGTTGCCCAGGCAATAACTGGGGCAACCGGGCCTCCAGCCGTTCCCGATAAAGCCGCGGGACCTCCAGGGCCTGAGTATTGATTTCCTCCAGTTGACGGTTTATCAGTTCTAGGCGCTGCTGCAGATCGGTTGCCAGGCTTTGCCCTTCGGCCTGACGCATGGTCTCCACCGCCTCCAGAGCCTGGAACACGGCCTGCGACAGGACCTCCCAGGTGGCCTCTTCGTCGGCAGGGGCTGGCTCCTGAACCGTGATCAGTTCTGGAAAGCGCAGCAAATGCTCCAGTTGCAAGGTTTCCGAAATGGTGCAAAGCCGCCGCATTTCCTCCAGGATGTCTTGAGCTTCTCGCAGTAAAGCTCGATCCAATACCAAAGACTTGTTACCTTCTCCTAAAGACACAACTTCCAGGTTTAATTCCACCCGTCCCCGAGCGATTCCGGCTTTTAACAGCTTCCGCAGGCGCTCTTCCAGCCCCCAAAACCTTCGGGGCAGGCGAAAATGTAAATCCAGAAATCGGTGATTCAGAGTGCGAATCTCCACCACCATCCTTTTTTCTGGATTCTCGGCTTCGCCGCGGCCAAAGGCAGTCATACTTTTGATCATGATAAAAATTTCCAGATTCTGATTACCAGACCCTGGTACTTGATTGAAGCCTTCAAATCACTTCTGCTTTATGGTTAAAGTCCGCAGTTGCCAGAGATATTTCTTCCGTACCAGGTATAAAAAATCCCCTAGTCGCGAACTGGCATAATCAGGGTAGGTCCAGGGCAAGGGCTGAAACTGGCCCTGGTGGTAAATTAAGGTTAAATCCCCGTAAATACCTTGGTCCAGATAAAGGCGGTGAACGTAGTTTTTACCGGTGGCCAGCACTAACCGCTCCCGGGCCAGATATCCCGGGTCGATATTGACCAGCCGCCGTGCCCCCAGGGAATAGCGGCCTTCCAGATTAACAGTAAAAAGTTTCCATTCCGGCAGCTTACCCGGCCCGGCCAGATGCAAAAAAGACATCAGCCGACGCTGCAAGACCGGCCCCATTTCGGGGGCATAATAAGAAGTGTGGGTAAACGGCAGCCAGGGACTTACCAAGTCCGCCGGACCAAACCGTTCCTGCAACTCTCCCAGAAGCTGAACCTCCACTTCTGGTTGAGCAAAAATTATACTAACCAACGGCTTGACCGGTAAGGGTCTGCCCAGAATACTCATATCTTTAAATTTTGGCGGTGTCCCATTCTAAGAAACCCGCCTTAAGAAGTCAATATAAATTTAAACCAGGAGCAATATTGGCCGCAACAACTTAGGGTAGTCAAGCACCACAATCTGGAGATTGATTATTCGTTTAGGCCTTGTCCTGGGCCAGGGGTCTTAATAAGTCAATCAGAGGCTTGAGTCGGCCGGTTGGCTGGATTTGACCGCCATCGGGATTTCTGCTATGATATTGAGGCAGTTACCCTTCGCAATTTAGTTTTTTCCCATATCTTGACCTGGAGTTAATGATGCCACCGGCTAATTTATATCTATCGCGGATTCAGTGGTTGCCTTATCTTGACTCAGAGGAATGTCAGGCGGTGGGCGTTGATAATGCGGAACATTTCCTTTCCTCGCTCAATAATGGCACCTTGGAGTTGGATGACTGCCATAACCTCTCGCCTCAGAAACGCTATGCCCTGAAGCTGGCGCTGACCGCCGGGGACTGGCTGCCGCGGGTGGAATCTATGCCTTTGCCTCAGCCTACCGCACCGGGATTGTTTGAGATCAATATCCCCGATCCTCATACGCCGGTTCTGGTCAGCGGTAATAGTCAGCTTACCCTGACGGTGCTCACCGCGGTCCTGGCCACTACCATCAGCCCCTTTTATTTATTGCTGATCGATTGTCGGGGTGATACAGTTGATATGGCCATGGTCTATGAGACCTTTACTCCGGTCCGGTTGGAACGGGGCCTTAAGGAATCCGACCTGGCGGCCAGGATTGACCACCGTCAACTGGTGATTCCGGGACTTTGCGCTTCCCTACAGGAACCCCTGGCGGCCCAGACCGGCTGGCAGATTCAGATCGGCCCCATTTGCGCTGCGGAATTACCATTGTTTTTCGGAGAGCGGTGGCTGCCCCCGTTAGACGTTTGACACTGCCGATTAAGCCAGAACTATCCGGTCAATTTTCTTAACCCTGACCAAGTCTGCTTTTTTGTTGAGCCATCGTCTGTTGGTTGTCACCGCCATAAAATGAGTTTATAATAAAATTTCGTTGAATAGCCATGAGGAGGTGCCATGAAAATAATTCTAGTAGTCGATGATGATGAAAAAATCCGCCTCCTCCTCAGTGAGGAACTGACCGATGAAGGCTACCAGGTGCTGACCGCGGCAGACGCCATGGAGGCTCTTAAGATTATTGAACGCAAGGAGCCGTTAGACCTGGTAGTTTTGGATATCCGCATGCCCGGCATGACCGGGGTAGAACTGTTGCCCCGGATAATTGGCATGAGAGAAGGCTTGCCGGTGATTTTAAACACTGCCTACGCGCAATATAAACAAGATTTTATGACTTGGGCCGCCAATGCCTACATCGTCAAGTCCAGCGACCTCAGTGAACTCAAAAATAAGATCAAAGAACTTTTAGAATAGGTTCAGTCCATGCAAAAATTACAGCACCTGACTACGCTGATCATGGCCGGCGGGCGGGGCGAGCGACTTTATCCCTTGACCCGGGATAAGGCAAAGCCGGCCATCACTTTCGGCGGCATCTACAAGATCATTGACTTTACTCTTTCTAACTGCATCAATTCCGGTATCCGGCGCATCTATGTGCTGACTCAATATGGCAGCCTGTCTTTGGACCAACACCTGACTCTGGGCTGGCATATTCTGCAACCCGAGATGGGGGAATTTATCCGCAGTGTGCCCCCCCAGCAGGTCATGGTCAACCGCTGGTATCGCGGCACGGCTGATTCCATTTACCAGAACATCAATATCCTCCAGGAGGAGCGCCCCCGGTGGACGCTGATTCTTTCTGGTGATCATGTTTACAAAATGGATTATCTGGAGATGTTGAATTTCCATCTGGAGAAGGATGCCGAACTCACCGCCGGCTGTGTGAAGATTCCTCGCTACGAAGGCAGTGCCTTTGGCATTATCCATATGGACGAAGAGCAAAGAATTATCGATTTCTTGGAAAAACCCCAAGACCCGCCCTGTATTCCGGGTGATCCGGAACATGCCCTGGGTTCCATGGGAGTCTATATCTTCAACACCGAAAAGTTGGTGCAAGAGGTCATCCAGGACGCCCGGCAGCCTGACAGCGCCCACGATTTCGGCAAAAATATCATCCCCTCGATGATTGGGCGAGAACGGGTTTATGCTTATAATTTCCGTGCCCAGGACAAAGACGCGGCGTGCTACTGGCGGGATATCGGCCGCATTGATGCCTATTTTGAAGCAAACATGGACCTGGTAGCCTTGGATCTCCGGTTTAATTTATATGACCCGGAGTGGCCCATCCGGACCTATCAGCGCCAGACCCCCCCGGCCAAGATCAATTCCGCCAGTGACCCAGGTAATCTCAGGCCCGCCATCGTAGAAGATTCTCTGCTGTCTGGCGGCTGTATCATCAGCGGGGCCACCGTGCGCCGCTCGGTGTTGTCTCCCAATGTTCACATTGACCGTTATGCTGAAGTGAGCGAATCGATCATTTGGGATGATGTGCATATCGGGTCCCGGGCCCGCATCCACCGGGCAATTATCGAGGAAGGGGTTCGGGTGCCGGCCGGGTTTACCATCGGCATCGATCATGAGGTGGATGCCCGGCGGTTTCCGATCAGCGACGGCGGCGTGGTAGTGGTGCCCAATAACGTCATCCTGGACGAATGATGCAACTGAAGGCCTTAACCAAAGATCAGGATGTTAAGCCGACCCGTCTCTATCTGGCGCGTCATGGCCAGGTGGCCGATGGTCATACCCACATCTATAACGGCCATAATGATGTGGCTCTGAGCCCGTTCGGAGTGCGCCAATTCGAGGCTTTGGCCGAACATTGGCGCCATCTCCCCCTGGCGGCTATCTATGCCTCGGATCGCCTCCGGGCCCAGCGGGGGGCCGAGATCATTGCCCGGGACCGGGGTTTGCCGGTGCAGCCGCTGCCAGAGTTCCGGGAGCTTAATTTTGGCATCTGGGAAGGCTTGAGCTTTGCCCAGATCGCCCAGCGCTACCCTCAGGAATTGCAAAGCCGGTTCCAAGATCTGACCAATTATCGTATTCCCGGCGGCGAAAGCCTGGCGGATGTTCACGCCCGGGTCATCCCGGCCCTGGAACGCCTGCGGCAGCGCCATGAGGGGGAACAATTTCTGATCGTCGCCCATGCCGGCATCAATCGGATCATTATCTGTGAAGCCCTGGGGTTGTCCCTGGATTGCCTGTTTCGTCTGGACCAGGCCTACGCCGGCTATAACATTATCGACTACTTTCCTGACTTGGCGGTGGTCCGCCTGCTGAACGCTACCGTTTCTCCCTCGGTCTAGCCTACCGACCAGGCCTGATCGGTTAACATTGACCATTTAGAAAATTCCACCGGTCCTTCTTCGAGCCTCCAGGTTATCTAAAATTTTGAATTTAAGAGCTGTGTTTTGCGGATGGAATGGGAAGAGCAGCCCAACCACCTTCAATCCGGGCCAGGATGGAAATCAGGGTCAATCCGAGTCAAGATCTCGATCAGGATGCGCGCTGTAGCCCCCCAAACGGTAATCTCCTGATATTGGCAAAAAAATGCCGAGAAGGTCTGTCCCTGCCATTCATAAGGTCGGATGGACCAGCGCTCTGGCTCCAGCAGGGGTCTGACCGGCAAGATAATGAGTCGGTCTACTTCCTGGCGGTTAATCTGGAAGTCATAGGGAAAGGGGATCAGGCCGACGAAGCCATAAATCTGGTAGCCGGTGACGGTGCTGATGGGGGGCAAAGCCCCCAACACCTCGACCATCTCAGGTTGCAGACCGATCTCTTCCTGGGCCTCCCTCAGGGCCGTGGCCAGAAAGCTGTTATCTTGCGGAGCCTGGACGCCACCCGGAAAGGAAACCTGGCCCTGATGAGATTTGACCGTGTCGGTGCGTTGGGTAAAAAGCACCTGTAAAGCTGCGTCCTGGAAGAAAAGCGGCGCCAGCACTGCGGCCGGGATGAGATCAGCCGCCACCGCGGCAGTCAAGGGTGGAAAAGAGAAAAGCTGGCGCAATTGCTCCGGTGTCATGATAGCCCTTCCTGCAGATTTTTTAGCATATAAAGCGTTATCTGGCAAGAAAGTCCGGGGCTGATTTCCCCGTCCAGGGAATACAATATCAACTGCCAGCAAAATAGAACCTCAAACCTGGTCGGAGAAGTTTTAGAGCTCTTGAAAAACCCTAGATTGTTTGACATCCGGCTGCTGCTGACATAATTTATTATAATATCGACTTTTAAATAAGGAAGGAAAGTAAGCCATGGCCCAGGACATAAGTTGCATGATCGACGCCTTAAAGGATGCCGTGCAGATGGAAATCGACGGCCAGAAGTTTTATCAACAGGCCGCAAAACAGGCCAAGACTCCGGGAACCCGGGAAATTTTTGAGTATCTGGCCAAATCTGAAGAATACCATATCCAAAAAATCAGGGAAATTTATCAGGCCCTGGAGAAAGACCCTAAGTGGTCGGAAACCATGTGCAGCTTTGAGCAGCCCCATCATGACCCCAATGTCTTTGGCAAAGCACTGGCCAAGGAAACCATGGGGCAGGGCAATGCCGATGATCTCAAGGCCCTGAAACTGGGGATGGATATGGAAGAACAAAGCGTGGCCTATTACAATAAACTGGCCCGGGAAGCCGCCACCCCCATGGAACGTCGCTTTTTCTTGAGCCTGGTCAACGAAGAACGGGGCCATTATTTAGCTCTGCTGGATTATCATAATTATCTGGCTGATCCCGCCGACTGGTTTTTTGTCAGCGAAATGGCCCACGTGGACGGTGCTTGACCGGTTTGCCGGTAACACCGGCCCGGTCCATTATCGACGCTGCCCCAGGTAACCAGAAAGAGGAAGCAGTGGAAGTTATTATTATCGGTTCAGGAACCGCGGTGCCCTCACGGCGCCGGGGCGCGCCCGCCGTGGCCCTCAAGGCGGCCGGACAGGTGGTGCTGTTGGACCTGGGGGCGGGGACCTTGCGGGCCTTACTCACGGTGGACCTCGATTTCACCATGATCGACATTATCGGCCTCAGCCACTTTCATGTCGACCATGTTGGGGATCTCGCCCCTTTTCTGTTTGCCACCCACTATTCTCTGGGCTATCATCGCCAGACTCCCATCTGGCTGCTGGCGGCCCAGGGGTTTAAAGATTTTTTCCGCGGTCTGAAAGAGGCCTTCGGCGACTGGATTGAGCCGCCCCCAGGGCTGATGAAGGTTAAGGAACTATCAACTGCTGGTCCGGATGAGGTTCGCTGGGATGATCTGATCATTAAAACTGCCCCGGTCAAGCACATCGCCAGCAGCATTGGCTTCCGGGTCGAAGCCGAAGGGAAGTCGGTGGTCTATTCCGGGGATACGGATTTGAGTGACTCCCTGGTCAAGCTGGCGACCGGGGCCGACCTGTTGATTCTGGAGGCGGCTAATCCTACCAAGATTCCGGGTCATCTCACCCCCACGGATGCCGGGCTACTGGCAGCCCGGACCGGGGTCCCCCGGTTGGTTCTGACCCATTTCTATCCACCCTGCGACCAGATGGATGTGGTGGCCGCCTGCGCCCAGCACTATTCCGGAGAGATCATCCGGGCCGAAGACGGCCTGCGGGTGGCAGTGTAGATTTAAGTTATCCTCTGTTCCCAATTCAGTTATTTTATGACCTGAGTATTAAAAGTTTACCGATTATTATAAAGATCAGGCGAAAGGGGCAGGCAAGATGGAAGAGTTCTGGCGTAAAACCGTGCATTTTGGCCTGGGTTTGTGGGATTTTACCAAAGAGAAGGTTGAGGGCCTGGTTGATGAGATGGTCAAGCGGGGCGAACTGAGCCAGCAAGATCGCTCCCAGGCGGTGGAGCAAATCATTGAAAAGGCTCAGGTTGAGCAACAGGCCTTACGGGAGCAGCTCAAGGAGTTGGTTAAAAAGATCATTACGGAGATGGGATTGGCCCGCCAGGCTGACTTGGAGAACCTGGAAAAACGCCTCCAAGATCTGGAACAGGAGATTAAGGGTCGGCAATAACCCTCATGTCAGGATTCGGCAACCTGAGCTAGGGTTAGCATGAGTGGTTTAAAAAGTCCGCTCTACCAGGTAATTGGTAATCTCCATGAAGATGGTTTTCTCACGGGAGGGAGGAAAAATTTTCAAAAATTCTTGAGCCCGGGTGGTATAGTGCTGGGCCTGTTGTCGAGCGTGATCCAAAGAACCATATTGATGCAGGATCGGTCGTAGCTCCCGGGTAATTTCCTGCCGGTCGGTAGATTTGGCCAACTCCTGGAGGCGTTGTCGGTCCTCTGCCTGTGCGTGGGACAGCGCATGGATTAAAGGCAGGGTAATTTTCCCCTCTTTGAGATCATTGCCGACCGGCTTGCCTAATTCCTCAATATTGCCGGTATAGTCCAGAATATCATCGACGATCTGAAAGGTTATGCCCAGATTAAGTCCAAAGTCCCTCAAGGCCGATTCCTGGGCCGGCGGCACCCCTCCTAAAATGGCCCCGATCTGGCAGGCGGCCGACATCAGGATGGCGGTCTTGCGGGTAATGACCTCAAAATAATCTGCTTCTGTCTTATCCAGATTACCGATGTGAATAAGCTGCAGGATTTCCCCTTCGGCCATCTGGATGGTGGTCTGGGCCAGCACCTGCATTATCCTGATCCGGTTGGTAGAGACCGCGATGCCCAATGCCTTGGAGAGAAGAAAATCACCAACCAGGATGACCGCCTGGTTACCCCAGATCATGTTGGCCGACGATAACCCCCGCCGCACCGTGGCAGCATCAACTACATCGTCGTGAAGCAGGGTGGCAGCGTGCAGATATTCGAAAACAGTTGAAATATCGGGAAGATGATCTTCCTGGCAACCGCACATGCGTGCCGACAGCAGAAACAATAAGGGCCGGATGCGTTTGCCGCCACTGAGTAAAATATGTCTCCCCACCTCAGAAATCATCTGGACATGGGAAGACAGATTACTCTCCAGAGCCTGATTGATCCGGTCGATGTCGGTCTTTAAGGTCTTAAATAGTTTATTGCGATTCATAGAGGCAAATTTCTGAATACTTGGTAACTTATAAAGATATGCGGAAAAATTTTGCTTGTCAATTTTATCTTTTGTCCATAATCCTTTTCTGGATAGGAGCGATGATTTCTCCTACCAGATCATAGGTATGAGCGGAGGTGATCCGAACGGGTTGAATCTGCCCGATTTGGCCATCCCCGGCAGTGATATAGACCTGCCCGTCCACCTCCGGGGCCTGGGTAGCCAGGCGGCCGCAAAGCAGCAGCTCGGTCTCGGGGCTGGGTCCCTCGACTAATACCTCCTGGACGGTGCCGACCAGGGAGCGCAGTTTTTTCTTGACTAACCTTGCCTGGAGGGCCATGAGCTGCCGGGCCCGCTGCCGGGCCAGGCGGACCGGAACCTGATCGGTGAAACCACAGGCCGGGGTGCCCTCCTCGGGTTGAAATTCAAATACCCCCAGATGATCGAATCCGATCTGCTCAATTACCTGGCATAATTCGGCAAATTGGTCCTCAGTCTCGCCGGGAAAGCCGACCATTACGGTGGTCCGTAGGGCGGCTTGGGGAAGCACCCGGCGGCTGCGGTCGATGGTGTCCAAGATGACTTTTTTATTATAGCCGCGTCCCATGCGCTTCAACAATTGATCGTTGACATGCTGGAGGGGGAGGTCCAGGTAGGGACAGATCTGAGGATGATCAGCCATTACCGTTAGTAGTTCCGGAGTAATCCGGGCCGGGTGGCTATAGAGCAGCCGCAGCCAGTGTATTCCAGGAATCTGGCATAAGCCCTCCAAAAGCTTGGGTAATTGGTGCGGTTCACCCCAGTCCAGGCCATAAGCGGTGGTATCCTGGGCGATCAGATTGAGTTCGCAGACCCCTTGGGCGCTCAGGTTTCTGGCCTCTTGGAGGATTACCTCCAGAGGACGACTCCGAAACGGACCGCGGATTTGGGGAATAGTACAGTATGTACAGCGATGACTGCAACCCTCGGCAATTTTCAGGTAAGCACTGTAAAAAGGGGTGGTGAGCAGACGAGGCCCTATCTCCTGATACCCATAGCAAGGGGCCTGGCAAAAGGTCGAGGTCTCATGCCTCTGGTTCAAATGGGCTAAAATCCGCACAATCTGGGGGAAATCATTGACCCCGATAAAGGCATCGACCTCGGGAAGCAGGGCTGGCAGTTCTGTACGGTAACGTTGAGCCAGGCAGCCGGTGACTACCAGCCGCTTCTTAGGATCGGCCTGTTTGTAGGCGGCTAACTCCAATACTGTATCAATCGACTCCTGGCTGGCCGGAGCGATAAAACCACAGGTATTGACCAGCAGGACATCGGCAGTCGCTGCCTGGGAGACGATTTCCCAACCGGCCCGGGATAACAGGCCCAACATGATTTCGGTATCGACCCGATTTTTGGCACAGCCCAGACTGACCGGGTAAAGTTTTGGGTTTGCTGCCATCCTTATTATTATATCTGATTCCCTGCTGACCTGGTTATTACTCAGGTCATAAAATAAATGAATCGGTATTAGAAAAAACGGCTCTGGGGAGAGGGGGCCAGGGGTCCCCCGGCCCTCCCCTCAAATTAACCCTTTAAATGCTCGTACTAATAAGGCCGGCATACTGTTTCGCAGTTCATCACCCCCGAAAGCATATTACCGTCCATTTATCTATAGCCCACAACATTATTATCCAGAAACCGACCTGGCTCAGCCCCCAGAGCCAGCGGGCCTGCCGGGTTTGCCACACCTTGGTGCGCAGCAATTGAATAAAATTATACATCACGGCGCATTCCACCGCAAAAGGGGGGAATCCCAGATAACCCAATATCGGCATTTCAAAGACTCTGCCCCAGTTGAAAAAAGGTAGGGTATAAACCCACTTGGAAATGGCCCAGTAATTCCACAATTCCCATAAAAATCCACAGATCAGACCGGCGCTGAGCAGCAGCAGGAGCTCCCGCCGTTCCCCTTGGGCCCAAAGCCCCACCAGGGATTTGCCTCCTCCTAAATGGCAGAATGGTTCCAGCAGGAAGATAAAGCCCAGCCAGACGAGCGGAAAACCATAACGCGGCAGGATAAGGGGCCAGACCAGGCAGAACGCGCCAACTAAAACAAAGGTGGTATACCAGCCCTGACCTATAGGCCGAGGTCGTCCCTGGACCTGGCGGAACAGGCCCACGGCTTCCAAAACCGCGGCGGTTTGAAAAAGAGCGGGGAAAACCGTAGCATAGGCGATCAGATAACTGGGCCAACGCAGCCACCAGGCTGAGGGCAAGCCAAGGTAATGCCAGTTGCCCAGGGACAGATTGAAGGCCTCAAAGATCAGCCAGCAGGTTATGGAGGCCGGCAGCAGGGCCAAAAACTCTGGGAAACGGTTGACTAGCAGGGAGCGGCCTTGGAGTTGATAGATCAAGCAATCGACCAAGAGGATATAGGACCACCAGGCAAAGGAGTAAAACCAGGAGGCAAAAGGCTCCAGCCCCCGGGCCAACCCCCAGATGGAGACCGCTAACGTAGCCGCCCCTAAGCCGCCCCAGGTCCAGGAGAGAAAATTTCGGCAATTCATCCTTGTAGACACTCCTTTCTAGGCAAGTAGCGCTGGAAGTATGTCAGCCATGATAACACCTCTTCCGGCTTAGGGCAAAAAATCAGGATAGGTTTTAAAATCCCATTTAAAATTAGAAAGATAAGTTTTTTTGCTTGCAATTCCACTAAAATCTGTGCTAATAAGGGGCTTAATGTTTAGTCAGGGAATTTTTGCACTTCGCCTTTCCTTTGCCTTGGGGAAGGGGGCAAAGGGAACGTTTACCTATCACATAAATCAGCCTACCAATTCATAACAGGGGCAGCGCGCCTGCAGCATAGGAGTGTTAAATGAAACGACTTGGCTACTTGGCAGTGGCGATTTTGTGGCTGCTAGCCGGCTGTAGCGGCAATCGGAATTATGTCCCTGATCAATCAAGTTCTGCCCAAACCTGTCCCGTAGATCAGTTTTATAGTGATCTTGAAGATGAAGGCGAAGAGCCCCTGGCGGGAGATCTGAGCGATCAACAACTGGATGAACTATATGCCAAATATCCCATTCCGGGATTGGAGAACAATTTAGCGGAAGAATTAAAAAAATGGGGCCTGCAAACCAAATATGATATGCCCATCCATCTTAACAAACAGGTACGTAATTATATCGCATACTTCTGCACCAAACGGAAAGAGGTTTTCCGCCGTTATCTGGCCCGCTCCACGCGCTATCTCCCGATGATTAAAAAAATTTTTAACGAATACGGCCTGCCCGAGGATTTAGCCTATCTGGCCATGATTGAAAGCGGCTTTAATAACCGGGCTTACTCCCACGCCCATGCCTGCGGTATGTGGCAATTCATCCGGGCTACGGGGCGACGCTATGGCCTAATGATCAACAGGTATGTCGATGAACGTCGTGACCCAGAAAAAGCCACGCGTGCTGCGGCCCATTACCTCCTCGATTTATACAAAAGATTCGGTTCCTGGTATCTCGCTGCAGCCAGCTATAATTGTGGCGAAGGTCGGGTCCAGAGAGAAATTGATAAAAACGCTCACCTAAAAAATTTCTGGGACCTGTCTTCGGATAACTGCTTACCCTCGGAGACCAAAAACTATGTCCCGCAGATGATCGCCGCTACAATCATTGCCAAAAATCCCAAGAAATATGGGTTTGATAATATCTGTTACCTGCCGCCCTTGAAATATGAAATTGTCAAGGTAAAAAAGCCCACTTCCCTTAAACTAGCGGCCATTGCCACTGGTGATGATTATAAGCAGTTATGTGCTCTCAATCCGGAACTGAAACGGGGGACAACCCCACCTAATTATTCCGCCTACCTGTTGAAAGTGCCTTACGGCAAAAAAGAAGCTTTTGTGAGAAATATTGAGGTGGCCAGGGCCCATACACCCAAAAGAACCTATTGGGCCAGGCGGACGGGTCATAAAGTTCGAGGTGTCCAGACTAAAGGACGTAGTAAAGCCAGTCTTCGCTACCGGGTGAAACGCGGCGACACGGTCAACCGCATAGCCCGCCGCTATCGGACCAGCCCGGCCAAAATACTGGCACTCAATGGATTGCGACGAGGCCGGGACATTAAGCGGGGCCAAATCCTCCTGGTGCCTGGCAAACAGGCCCGTTCGGCCTCTAATAAACGTTATCGGTCAGTGGCTAGTAAAGGCCACCGTTCGGTACTCTCCAAACGCTCCCGTTCAGTAGCTGCCAAAGCCTCCCGTTCGACTTCGACCAAATCTACGACAGTGGCCAAGCGCCAACAGACCAAGAAATCCGGGCCCGTGGTTGCCTCAATATTTCCCAGCTGGCAGCAAAAACCAGTAACGCGTTACAACTCCAAAAAGGTAAGTCAGGCGAAGCGAGCGACTTCAAAAAAGGTAGATTCGTCCAATATTCAGAAGATCAAGAAGGCTACCCCCAAGGTAGTCCGTAAAGTCTCCAGTGGATCAAAGCCCGCTGAAAACCAAAAGAAGTCCACGGTGCGGTTAGTTCGCAAGGCGCGGGTCCTGGCCCGGGCCAAGTGAAAGACTTCTAAACTTTGTTGCTAGTGCCAGGAGAACCAGGAAGATCGGCGAGTTGCCGCTGAATTAATCCCGCCGCTGTTTTTTGGTGTACTTTTTAGGCGATTCGGCCAGTCCCATTGCTCCCTGAGCTTAACTGCCCTTGTCCCTTCACTGCATCCCGGTGAATTTTTCTGAGCCGGGAGAAAATAAAAAAATTTTTTATCCCTCCCCTTGATTTTTCCAGGGGAATGATTAAATATTAATAGCACTCTTTTCCAAGGAGTGCTAATCATGCCTAAGCTTATGAATCTATATTGAGGAGGTCATTTTATGAAAATCAAACCGTTGAATGATCGTGTTCTGGTCAAGCGACTGGAGGAGACCCAGATGACCAAAGGGGGAATTTATATTCCCGACACCGCCAAGGAAAAGCCCATTGAGGGCCGGATTATGGCTGTGGGTGCGGGCAAGATTTCCGACAAAGGTGAACGTATGCCCATGAGCGTCAAAGAGGGCGATCGGATCTTGTTCGGTAAATACGCTGGCACCGAAATCAAGTTGGAAGGCGAAGAATACTTGATGATGCGGGAGGATGATATTCTGGCCATCATCGAAGATTGAATCATACAATCCGGTAATTCTCCCCATTTACCCACCAATATTCTCTGATAGGAAAATTCGTTAAGGAGGAAGAGTTTATATGGCAGCAAAAGAGATAAAGTATAATGTCAAGGCCCGGGAGGCCATGCTGCGCGGGGTCAACACCCTGGCCGACGCCGTCAAGGTCACTCTGGGTCCTAAGGGTCGAAATGTTATCCTGGAAAAATCCTTCGGGGCTCCGGTTATCACCAAGGACGGAGTAACGGTCGCCAAAGAGATCGAGTTGGAAGATAAGTTTGAAAACATGGGCGCCCAGATGGTCAAGGAAGTGGCCTCGAAGACCTCGGATGTGGCCGGCGATGGGACCACCACCGCTACTATTCTGGCCCAGTCGATCTATCAGGAGGGTTCCAAGCTGGTTGCTGCGGGGGTCAATCCTATGGCCCTCAAACGGGGTATCGACCGGGCCGTGGACGTAGTGGTCAGCGAACTCAAAAAGATTTCCAAGCCTACCAAAGATCAGAAGGAGATTGCCCAGGTCGGCACCATCAGCGCCAACAATGATCCCGGGATCGGCAATATTATTGCCGAGGCCATGAGCAAGGTCGGTAAAGAAGGCGTCATTACGGTCGAAGAAGCTAAGGGCATGGAGACTACCCTGGAAGTGGTTGAAGGCATGCAGTTTGACCGGGGTTATATCTCCCCGTACTTTGTCACCAATGCGGAAAAAATGGAAGTTAATCTGGATGAGCCGCTTATTCTCATCCATGAAAAGAAAGTCAGCGCCATGAAGGACCTGCTGCCCTTGCTGGAGCAGATCGCCAAGATGGGCAAACCGCTGCTGATTATCGCCGAAGATGTCGAAGGTGAAGCCCTGGCTACCCTGGTCGTGAACAAACTGCGGGGTACTCTCCAGGTAGCGGCGGTCAAGGCCCCCGGTTTTGGCGACCGGCGCAAGGCCATGCTGGAAGATATCGCTATCCTCACCGGCGGCCAGGTGGTCTCTGAAGACCTGGGTCTGAAGCTGGAAAATGTGACCTTAAAAGACCTCGGCACCGCTAAAAAGATCAATATTGATCGGGACAACACCACCATTATTGACGGCGGCGGGGCCCGGGAGAAGATCGAAGGTCGGGTCAAACAGCTGCGCGTCCAGATCGATGAAACTACCTCTGACTATGATCGGGAAAAGATGCAGGAACGGTTGGCCAAACTGGTCGGCGGCGTGGCAGTCATCCGCGTCGGCGCGGCTACCGAGATTGAAATGAAGGAAAAGAAGGCCCGCGTCGAAGACGCCTTAAATGCTACCCGGGCGGCGGTCGAGGAAGGCATTGTCCCAGGCGGTGGTGTTTCCATGATGCGCTGCATCCCGGCCCTGCAGGAACTCAAACTGGATAACCACGACGAGCAGTTGGGGATCAACACGGTCCTGCGGGCTCTGGAAGAGCCGACCCGGCAACTGGCCAACAATGCCGGTTTCGAAGGCTCGGTAGTGGCCGAACACATCAAGAAAGAAACCGGCGCCTTTGGATTTAATGCCGAAACCGGGGGATATGAAGATTTGGTGGCGGCCGGAGTCATCGACCCCACCAAGGTCTGCCGCTTTGCCTTACAGAATGCCGCTTCGGTATCCTCGCTGCTGCTCACCACCGAGGCCATGGTGGCGGAGATTCCCAAGAAAGAGGAAACCCCGCCGATGCCTCCAGGAGCTGGGATGGGTGGCATGTACTAAACCGTTGACCACCGGTGCAAGAAACCCTTGCCGGACAGTGATCAGGGGAAGGGGGTGATGACTCTCTTCCCCTTATTTTTTCCGGGAGGCGGCAGCCGGAAGGCCAGCGGCAACAGGTCCTGAACCCGCCAGCTTCCTTCCCAACCCCCCTTAAGGGGTTGGGGGAGTGGGTTTGGGAGAGCTGTTTTTTCCCAACCCAAATTCACTTATTTAATGACCTGAGTAATAACATCTGGAGGAGGTTGCTTAACAAGGGGACAGTCAGGCTCCCTCCACATAAGGGATGGGATCAGGGACGCCGACCGCCGCAAACCCCCTCAAACGCAAGCGGCAGGAGGAGCAGCAACCGCAGCCCCGATCCTCATTCTGGTAACACGACCAGGTGAGTTCCAGGGGAGCTTTTAGCTTCAGCCCCAGCCGAATGATTCCAGCCTTATCTAGCCGGATCAGGGGAGTATGAACGACAATTTTGGTTTCTGGAGCAGTGCCCAGGTCAATCAATTGATTTAAGGCCGCGAAGTACTCCGGGCGGCAATCCGGGTAGCCCGGACTGTCGATCTCATTGGCCCCGATAAAGATGGCCGACGCTTCCAGGGTTTCGGCCCAGGCCACCGCGGCAGCGATCAGGATGGTGTTGCGAAAAGGGACATAGGTTGAGGGCAGCTTCGCCGGAGGTTCTTCCTGCGTGGGAATCGGACGCTCTTTATCGGTCAGACTGGAACCGCCGATGGCCCCTACAAATGGTAGATCAGCCTCCAGGGTACGGCAGGCCTGAAAATAGGCGGCCTGCTCCCGAAAGGCCCGGAGTTCCCGGGTCACCGTACGCTGGCCGTAATTGGCGTGAAACAGAGCCAGATCATACTGCTGCCGGGCGAAGGCAGCGGTTACACAGCTATCCAGCCCGCCGCTCAGTAATATCACGGCCAGGGGTTTTGACTTCATACGCCCCGCACCTCCGGTCCCCAAATATATTTATGCAGCTGCAGGTTGAGCCGCAGCGGCAGCCGGCTTTCCAAGATCCAGGCGGCTAACTCCTGAGGAGGCAACATCCCGAACACCGGAGAAAATAATACCGGCAAGCGCTCCCAGGGTTGGAAGGGCCTCAGCACTTCCAGCGCCCAGTCAAAATCGGCGCGGTTGCCCACCACCACCTTGATTTCGTCGTTGGGGGTTAGAAAATTCAAGTTGTCGAGATGATTATGGGCCGCCATGCCGCTGGACGGACACTTGACATCGACGATCCGATGCACCCGGGTATCCACCGGCGCTATGGGTAGGGAGCCATTGGTCTCCAATAAGACCGTCAGCCCGGCTTCGGCCAGGGCTGACATCAACTTCAAAGATTCGGCCTGCAGCAGGGGTTCGCCGCCAGTAACCAACGCCAGCCGGGCCTGCTGGGCCTGGGCCGCGGCCACCAGGGAGGCCACCGACCGCGTCTCGCCGCCTTCATAAGCATAGGTGGTATCACAGTAGCGACAGCGCAGATTACAGCCGCAGAGGCGGATAAAAAACCCGGGCTGCCCGGCGAAGGTGGACTCCCCCATCAGGCTATAAAAAGTTTCCGTGACTAACAGGGCCATTCCCGAATTGTTCTTCTCCTCTTAATCGATTTAATTCTACCAATAAGATTGATCGTGTCAAATGCTGGCACCTTAAGCCTCTACCCCTACTTTAAAAATACCGGCGTTTTTTGATAAATTTTTTTGTTCAAATCAGCTAAAATGGAATTGGAGCAGTCGGGGGTGGACCATGACCGGTGAGTGGAAGAATAAACTTTATTTCGGCGATAATCTCGATATCCTAAGGGACCATATTCAGACCGAAAGTGTCGATTTAATTTATCTGGACCCGCCCTTTAACAGCCAGGCGACCTATAACATTCTGTTTGCCGAGAAAAGCGGGGAGCAATCCGCGGCCCAGATTACCGCGTTTGAGGACACCTGGCACTGGGGCCTGGAGGCCGAGAAGGCCTATCATGAGGTGGTTACTCTGGGACCTCGCAAGTTGGCCGACCTTTTACAAGCGCTGCGGAGTTTCTTGGGCTCGAATGATATGATGGCCTTCTGACCATGATGGCCATCCGCCTGGATGAACTGCACCGGGTGCTGAAACCCACCGGGAGCATTTATCTGCACTGTGACCCCACGGCCAGTCATTATTTAAAATTGCTGATGGACGCAGTATTTGGATACAAAAACTTTTTGAATGAGGTTGTTTGGTATTATAGAGGTGCAGGGACTCCCAAAGCGGCGCGGGCACGTAGGCACGACATTTTGTTGTTTTATGCCAAGAGGAAAAGTATACATTTTTTTGACCCAGATCCCATCCGGCAACCTTATGCAGAGGCTACGGTAGAAAGGTTTGCCCATTATATTGGTAATGTCAGAGACGGTCATGACTATGGATTACAAAAACTGCATCCTTTGGGAAAACATCCCGATGACGTCATCACCCACATCCAGCCTATTGCACCTTCAGCAAAAGCACGACTGGGCTATCCAACTCAGAAACCAGAAGAACTATTAGAAGAAATCATAAGATCCAGTAGTAGAAAAGGTGACCTCGTATTTGATCCCTTCTGCGGCTGTGGCACCACCATCGCTGTGGCCGAGCGCCTGCAGCGGCACTGGATCGGCATTGATATTACTCATCTGGCCATTACGCTGATCAAGAAAAGGTTGCAGGATACCTTTGGCCCCGAGCTAAGTCCTTACGAAGAAATCGGCGCGCCGGAAGAT
>JAFDGA010000002.1 GCA_019309545.1 Deltaproteobacteria bacterium | reverse complement strand
GCCAGATTAACGGAGAACAAGGCTCCGGCCAGCAGCAGCAGTAACAGGTAATATTTCACCCGGCGCCACCGCTGGGCAACGCCCTGATCCAGGCGATCCTTAAACAGCAAATGGCGGCAGCCGTCCAGGGCCGTTCCCAAAGGACAGACCCAGCCACAGAAAAACCGTCCCAGTATCAGGGTCATGGCCACAACTAAGAGGGACCACAACAGGCCATAGACCAGCGGACTGCGGGTGAGCAGGTGCACTGCCAACAGCAGGGGGTCGAGCCGGAAAAACAAGTCCACCGGCCAGGCCAGGACCTCCTGACCAACATATGCGGTCTTGAGAAACAGGAGCAGAAACAGCAGGAAGAATAGTAGTTGACTGGCCCGGCGCATCACTAGCCACCAACGCCGGGAGTTACGGGTTGAACTTAGCGGTTCTTGATGTGACATTACGGTGTTAGAAGGGCCTGGCCCTAAACCGGAACCAGGCCCCTAAGGTGGGTTGTTACCCTGGTAATTATGCTAAAATGGGCTCAGGCACCCAGAAATTTGATCTTCTTTAAGTCAATTTCTCCCAGACCCAATTCATGACCCTTGACGATGTGGCCGATATCCGCAGGCTTAAGGTCAAAAAGGGTAGTGCCATACGCATCCAGGGCCACCGGGTCGGTCCCGGCGATGATCTGGTTTTTGATCTGGACATATTCCAGTTTGCCGCCGGTCGGGCCGTTCTGGGTCAGGATCCGGGTTGCATCGAGGATATGCAGATCAGGCCGCAACACCAGGTTCATGTCGGCAATGTTCTGTTGCAGGCCGACGTGGATGCGACCCCGCCAACCACCGATGGCCCCCATCATGTTTTTCATGCACAGGCTCAGCCGGGCTTCGGAGTGAGTCTTGGCCACCGGAATATTGATAAAGCGGTCAGCCTCGAGAATATCTTGATAAAAGGACCAGCGTTTCAAGGCCTTGGCATTTTCGATGTTGAGCTCCACAAACCGCCGTTCATCGACAAATTCCACCACCACCCGGGAATCCTTGATGCCCTCGACAGCCCCTTTGATGCCGCTGTTGACATAGGTTCGCCGGGCATCGTGGCAGGTGCGGTCCAGCACCTTGACCTTTTTGGCTCCGGCCTCCAGGCATAGTTCCACCACCTTGCGGACCACCACCGGATGGGTAGTAGCAGCCATCTCCGGAGGACGGTCAAAAGCCATGTTAGGTTTGACCACTACGACCTCGCCGGGATTGACGAATTTCTTCATCCCCCCCAGGGCCTGGACGGCATCCCCGACCAGATGGGCATAGTTGGTGCCGGTGGCACGGGCCAAAATCGGCGCCGGCTTCTCCTTGGGAGCCATTGCCCATAGTTCGGCCGGCATGGTCATTATCCGGCCCGCTCCTGCCAATACTCCCAGGGCTGCTACCTGTTTCAGGAATTCCCGCCGATTCATAACTTTTCCAACTGTTTGAGATTATTACATAACCATTAAAACGCCGGGCTGGCGGGCCAACGACTGGTAGAGAGCCTTTATCTGCCCCACCGAATGCACCGTCAATTGTAAAGTCAATGACCGATACTTCCCCTGTGAACTCCGTCTTTCACCGATGCAGGCCTGCGAGGCGTCGATCTCCCCTAAAATACTGGCCGCCGCGGCCATCAAGCGGGTCACCAAAGACTCAGACCCGGCATGGGCAATGACCTTAAAAATAAAAGGCGACGGGAAGGGATAATCGGCCCAGACCTGCTCTAAACCCAATAACTGATCATTCATAATTTTTGAAGTTTATCTGACTTAACCCAGCTTTTCAAGCTTTTTACCCCCCCGCTGGAATTAAAGCTAACCGCCGATACTGGCCATGGGTCGCTGACAGTTAAATGATTTGAGGCCAATGAGAGGGTGGCGTTGGGGTTTGCGTTGAATGGCAGTGCAAAAAAGTTCCTTCAGAGTGTCATCCGCAGCCCCCTGTCGCAAAGGCGTTTTGATATCAATTTCCTGATCAGAGAGCAGACAGGGGCGCAGACGGCCAGCCGCAGTCAGCCGCAGACGATTGCAGGTCGGGCAGAAGTGTTGACTGATAGGGCTGATAAAACCGATCTCCCCCGGGGCCCCGGGGAGGCGGTAGCGCTGCGCCGGTCCAGCCCCGGACTCAGCCGGGATTTCCTCAAGCTGCCCCAGCGGCCTAAGGCAAGCCTTAATCGCCTCGGTGGAGAGATAATAGTGGCGGTGCCAGTGGCTCTGAATCCCGATGGGCATATATTCAATGAATCTGATCTGATAGGGATATTCGAGCGACAGCCGGGCGAAATCCAACAATTCGCCATCATTGAGACCGCGCATGACCACACAATTAAGCTTGAGGGGGGCAAACCCCAGGGTCTGGGCCAGCCGCAAGCCTTCCCAGACCTGATAGAAATAATCGCCACCGGTCAATTGGCGATAGCGTTGGGGCTGAAGCGAGTCCAGGCTGATATTGAGCCGCCGCAAGCCCGCATCCCACAGCGCCTCAGCCAGCTCGACCAGCCGCACCCCGTTAGTAGTCAGACAGATTTCTCGCACCCCCGGGATTTTGCTCAAACCATGAATAAACCCGGCCACGCCCCGCCGCACCAAAGGCTCTCCGCCGGTCACCCGAAGCTTGCTGAGACCCAGATCAGCGCCGACGCGGGCCAGGCGGAGCAGTTCTTCATAACGCAGAATCTCATGGTGGGCCAGCTTTAGCAAGCCCTGCACCGGGGTGCAATAGAAGCAGCGCAGATTGCAGCGATCGGTAATCGACATCCTTAAGTAGTTAATATCACGATTAAAACCGTCTTTCATGGTCTCGATCCAAGCCAGGGCCTTTTATGCTAAATAAGATATAATTATCAAGGGCCAGATGTCAACTCGGTTCGGCAATAGTCAACAAATTTTAAATGGAGATTTTCCTTGACAGGGAATCAGGTTTTATTTTAAATTGGTACTTGAAATACAGAAGTTACAGGTGCTCCGTAAGGGGCTTGATAGGGAAGCCGGTGCGATTCCGGCGCGGTCCCGCCGCTGTAACCGGGGACGAAACCTGCAAATTGACCACTGTCCTTTAGTTAGGAGGATGGGAAGGGGCAGGGATTAGGATGATCCGGGAGTCAGAAGACCTGCCTGTAACTGCTCTGACCTTCCTTCACGAGGTATGAAGAAGGCAGCGGCTTCGGAAGGAAGATGCTTTTCGAAGCCCCCCTGAGGATCAAGTAAACTGGGTGCAATCCTTGGGTCCTACCGGACTCAGGGATTTTTTTTGATCTCTCGGGAGGCCGGTAGGAATGCACCAAGCATCGGAACCAGTAAAAAAAAATCCCAGGAGGTAGTCAGATGAAAAGAGGAGTTATCATCTACATTGCCGACAGCGACAATCTCGCTGAAAATTTTGATTTCCAGAAGGCCCTGGCCAATATTGATTATCAGGGGGACCAGATGGGGATCGTCTCTGCGAAAGAGGGTTACTTTGACGTCCATGAGGCCTTTTTCTCCATGATGGTCAAGGGTTGCGGTCGGGTCAGCCTGGTAGTGGCACAGGCCGAAGGGAGTGATCGGCTACATCCCTTGAAACCACCGGTTCGCCTCATTGGTTAACCTCCAGACCGAAGGGGGGGATAAGTGGAGACCTTCGGCTCGCAAATGAGGATCTTGGGTTCTGATTTAAAATAAAAGGGGGAGATAAAAAATGAAGAAATGGCTCGCGTTCTTCTTGGTGGTCATCTGGTTGCCGGTGCCTTGGGCCTGGAGTCAGGAGCAAGTTCCTGGAGAAGAGGCCGTCACCGGAGAAGAGGCAGTCCTGGAAGAAGTGGTGATCACTGCTACCGGCACTGAGGTGCCCACCAAAGAGACCAGTGTTTCCTCTACGGTCATTACCGATCAACAGATCGAAGCACGGCAGGTTACCCGAGTGGAGGAGATGTTGCGCACCGTCCCGGGGGCGGTGGTCAACCAGACGGGTAGCCGGGGTGCGACCACCTCCCTGTTTATCCGGGGTGGCAATAGCGATATGAATCAGGTGCTGCTCAACGGCATCAAAATGAATCAGGTCGGCGGGTTTTTTGATTTCAGTAACCTGACGGTAGATAATGTGGAGCGCATTGAAATCATCCGAGGTCCCATGAGTGCGCTTTACGGCAATGACGCCATGACCGGGGTGGTCAATCTAATGACCCGAAAAGGCAAGGGGAAACCTAAACTTAGCCTTACCAGCCTCTGGGGTGGGCATGCAGAAGGACACAGTGAACACAACCTGATCATGGAACAAAAGGCGTGTTTAGAAGGTTCTTATAAGCAATTCGCCTATTCCGCGGCTTACAGTCGCATCGACGACACCGGTATTCTGCCGATCAATAACCACTTTGCCAGCCATGTCTTGAACACCCGCCTTGACTTTGAGCCGCTGGAAAATCTTTCCTTCACTTTCACCAATCTAGTGGTGGATTCCTATTTTGATTTTCCCACCAGTAGCGGGGACCGGTTTGACCCCAAAAGCCTGGGAGGACGCGGGATGGACCCGAACCAGAACAATACCAACCTGAATCTGGTCTTCGGCCTCACCGGCAATTATTGGCCAATGGAATGGTGGGAGAACGAACTTACCCTGTCCTTTGTCCGCCTGGACTCCAATTATAATAATCCGGCTAATCCGGGAGAGGTGATGTTCCAAAACACCGACTATTTTAGTCGAGACCTAGAAAATCACTATACCTTGAACTATCGTTCCAATTTCCGGTTTGGGGATCAGGCCAGAATCGGTTCGATTACCACTTTGGGGTTGGAATTACGCGGCGATCAGTGGAAGGGCTGGAGCTATGGCTTTGATTGGGGTCTGTTCGCCATGAACTCCAAGCATAATAAAGCTCGCCGGGGCAGTACCGCCTGGTATGGTCAGGAGCAGCTATCATTATGGAATCGTTTGTTTCTTACCGCCGGGTGTCGGATAGAGGACAATAGAGTCTTCAACAAGTTAGAGTTTTGCCCCCGGGCTTCCGCCGCCCTGCGCTTTCCTGAAACCGATACCACTATCCGGGCAGCGGGCGGCCGGGCGGTTAAAGCGCCAAGCTTTATTGCCACCAATTCTCTAGATCCCTTTTTCCTGGGCAACCCGGACCTGATGCCAGAAAAAAATACCAGCTGGGAAGTGGGGATCGATCAATGGTTATGGGACAACCGGATACAATTGGGGGCGACCTACTTTGAGAATCATTTTACCGACCTCATTCAATGGTCCCAAACTTCCTGGACTACTGGAAGCTGGTTTAATATTGCCAAAGCCCGCACCAAAGGGTTTGAGCTCGCCTTACAAGCTCACCCCATGGCAGGGTTGACCGCCCGCGCGGCCTATACCTACCTGACGGAGCTTAAAGTATTGGATGACGGTGGTTTAGTCAACATCAATATCATCAGCGGGCAGAATCTCCTGCGGCGACCCCGCCAAACTTTCAGCGTTGATCTGGGCTACACCTGGCGTCGTCTGGAGACTCATTTGAACGGCCTTTACGTGGGTCCCCGGGCGGATCGTCGACCGGATAACGCTCCCCCCTATTGGGCGGCGCGGGTGACCAATGGCGGATACTTCATTTGCAACCTGGCTGCTTCCTATGACATCCTACGCAACTGGAACCATGTCAAAAAAGTGCAGGTAATGGCACATATCAATAACTTGTTTGACAAAAAATATAACGAGGCTCTAGGATATTCTTCCCCTCGGTTCAATATCATCGGGGGCTTGAGATTCGTCTTCCAGTAAGACTGTCCCTTCCCGGCATAAATAATCCAGACCTCTTCGGGCCCCCTGCAGTCCTTAGTTTTAGGCAACTGTGGGGGGCCTTTTTGTTTATTGGAACCTGATCAATCCAGCTTATCAATCCGGTCAATAAATGCTATGATAGGGGAAAACTCAACCTGCCTGAGGAGATCGATATGAGCGAACTCAAGGTGATGTATCGTACCGTGATGGAGGACCATTTTCCCGAGAACCTGACCATCAGCTTCGGCGACCAGCAACTGCTCTACCGCAAACGGACCTGGAAACTGGCGGATGAGAAAACCGGCGAATTGATCGAAAAGGGCCTGCGCTATGGCGAAAATCCGGGCCAGGAGGCCGCCCTCTATGAACTGGTCAACGGCAATCTGGTGCTGGGCGACTGCCGCTTTATCGAACCCCATCTGGGCTTGGTAAGCGCCATTGATGAGGCGGCGATGATCCAGGCCGGGAAACATCCGGGCAAAATCAACCTTACTGATATCGATAATGCCCTGAATATCATTAAATTTTTGACCGCCAAACCCGCGGTCGTGATCGTCAAGCATAATAATCCCTGCGGGGTGGCCTATGGGGAGTCTTTGGCCGCAGCCTATGACCGGGCCAATATGGCCGACCGCATCGCCGCCTTTGGGGGGGCCGCGGTATTTAACCGGCCGGTAGATCGAGCCACCGCCGAACTGGTAACTCAGAACTATCTGGAGGTCCTGGCGGCGCCGGAATTCGATCCGGGGGCTGTAGATCTTCTCAAAAAGTCCAAGGACTTAAGGATCATCCGGATTGCCCGTTTTGACCGGCTGGCGGAGTTGGTCAGCCGCCGTTTTGTAGATTTCAAAAGCCTGGTTGACGGCGGTCTGATCGTCCAGCAATCGCCCCTGAACGCCATTTTAAGCACGAGCGATTTCAAACCCGCAGTAACCATTTATCAGGGGCAAGAATATCGCATCAAACGGCCGCCCAGCCACGACGAATTGGAAGATCTGCTCTTTGGCTGGCAGGTGGAGCAAGGAGTGACGTCTAATTCCGTGCTTTATGTTAAAGATGGCGTCACCGTGGGCATTGGCACCGGCGAGCAGGATCGGGTCGGAGTAGCGGAAATCGCTATTTATAAAGCCTATACCAAGTATGCCGATGCCCTGTGTTTCCGGCACTATGGTTTGCCTTATAAAAATTTGGAACTGGAGGTTCTGGCCGGGAAGCGCCCCCAAGCGCAACAGGAAGAGATCGATGCCCAGACTCAGGCGGATAAAGGCGGGCTGATCGGCGCGGCCATGATTTCCGATGCCTTCTTCCCCTTCCGCGACGGGGTCGACGTGGCCATCCGTCAGGGCATCCGGGCCATTGCCCATCCCGGCGGCTCCCTTAGAGACTTTGAGTCGATTCAGGCCTGCAACGAAGCCGACCCGCCGGTGACTATGGTCTTCACCGGCCAGCGGGCTTTTAAACACTAGATTTCACGCAAAGACGCCCAATAATCTTGGCGATCTGGGCTTCTTGGCGGGAGATAAATAAAAATGGCTGAATATTTTGACAAGCAGGTTGCAGCCTATGAGCGCTGGTACACCACGCCCCTGGGGCAACTGGCCGATCAGGTGGAAAAGCAGGCGGTCTTTGCCCTGCTCCCCGACCTGACCGGGCGCCGAGTGCTGGACGCGGGCTGCGGCACCGGCAACTTTTCTCTGGCTCTGGCTCGCCGAGGAGCCCGGGTCGTGGGGCTGGACCGTGCCGCGGCGATGCAGTTCACCGCTCGCCAGAAGGCCCGGAAAGAAGGCCAGGATTTGCTCTGGGTGCGGGGTCATCTCAGCCGCCTGCCTTTTGCCGCGGCCACCTTTGACGGGGTGGTATGTATCCTGGCGCTGGACTTTGTGGCCGAGCGGCAGGCGGCGCTCCAGGAGATGGTCCGGGTGCTCCGCCCCGGCGGATTTTTGCTGATTGCCATACTCAACCGTTACAGTCTCTGGACCTTAAAGCGCACTATCCGGGCCTGGTTCATTCCCAGCCTGTGGCGCCAGGTCCACTTCCTGAGCCGCCGGGACTTGGAGCGGCTGCTGCAACGCCAGCCGGAATTGACAAAACCCCGCTGGGAGCGGGCGATATATTTCCCGCCCTTGAAATCCCCTCGACTGGTATATTATTATCCCTATATCGAATCTCTGGGGAAAACATTATACCCTTCCCTGGCAGCTTTTCTGGCGGTAGCGGCATATAAAAGACTTGATAACAGCAAAGGAGAATCCCAGACATGAAAGTGGGCGTGATTATTTCGAGCGGTGATCCCGAAGTCCTTTATAATGGCATCCGATTTGCCAATTTTTGCCTGGAACAAGATGATGAGGTCACCTTGTTTCTTAATGCCAAGGCGGTGGAATATTACAAATATGATTCCCCCCAATATAAGCTGGAGGACCTGGTCAAAACCTTTGTGTTGAGTGATGGGGTAATGTTGGCCTGAGGCTCCTGTCTGCGCTCCCGGGGTCTGGGAGCTGATGCTCATGCGGAAACCGTTACCATGCAAGCCCTTTATGACCTGGTAAAAAACAGCGATAAAGTAGTCTGTTTCTAAAACACCTAAAATTATCCAGAATAAATTCTTGCTTTAAAGAGAATTTTCCTGTAATATTTTAAATTTGAAATTTCAGGAGGATTCTATTATGGCTCGAGTCTGCGAAATCTGTGGCAAAAAGCCGCAGGTGGGACATAATGTTAGTCATGCTAATAATAAGACCAAGCGGCGCTGGAACCCCAACTTGCAGCGGGTGCGCGCCCTGCAGAATGGTCGGGTACGTTATCTTCGGGTCTGTACCCGCTGTCTGCGTTCCGGATTGGTAACCAAACCGGCCTGAAAGCGGCGGTCCGGGTTAAGTAGTAACCCGGGAAACTGAGATAATGTCTTTCACCCGTTTGATGGCGTTGAACACCTGGTTCAGATGAGTGGTATCGCTGACCTCGATGGTAAACCAGCACACCCCTTTTTGATCTACCGTAGTTTCAATATTGGCTTTAATGACGTTGGCCTCAGCGGTTTTTAAAGCCGCGGTGATGTCGGCCAACAGGCCGGGTTTATCGATCGACACTACCTGGATGCGCACCGGGTGACGGCCGGCCTGGAGACCATCCCATTCGGCGACGATATGGCGGATAGATTCGGTCCGGGCCAGATAAGGGCAGTCGGCGCGATGAATGGTAATGCCTTTGCCCTTAGTGATATAACCCATGATCTCATCACCGGGAATAGGATTACAACACTTGGCCAGGTGGATCAGAATATCGTCCACCCCTTTGACGGTAATGCCGCCGCGCTCGCGGGGCCGCTCCGGTTCGGTAGGTGTAGGGGACAAGCCTTCCTCCAACGGCGGCAACTCCGGTCGCGGAGTTAATCGGCCGATTATCTGGCCAGCGGAAATCTTGCCATAACCCACCGCGGCGATCAGGTCATCAATTCGCACAAAAGACAATGCTTGGGCTGTCTTCTGTAACTCTTCCCCTGATTTTAATAGCTTGGTCAGAGACAACCCGGCCTTGCGCAATTCCTTTTCGAGAATCTCCTTGCCCAGGGTGAAACTCCGTTCCCGTTCGGCGGTTTTCAGCCATTGTTTGATCTTGCTCCGGGCCCGGGGGGTGCGAACAAATTGCAACCAGTCCCGGCTGGGCACATGGGTAGGCGAGGTGATGATTTCTACGGTATCACCGTTTTGCAGTTTATGTTTCAAGGAGACCATGCGGCCATTAACCCGGGCACCGGTACAGGTATGACCGACCTCGGTGTGGATTGCGTAGGCAAAATCGACCGGGGTCGCGCCCCGCGGCAATTCCTTGACATCGCCCCGGGGAGTATAGACAAATACCTGCTCGGGGTAGAGCTCCAGGCGCACAGTTTTTAAAAAATCCGCCGGGTTCTGGTAATCCCTTTGCCAATCCACCAAACGCCGCAGCCAGGCAAAAAGCTGGTCTTCTTCTTTTTGAAATTTGCGGTGCTCTTTGTAGCACCAATGGGCAGCAATCCCCTCTTCGGCGATCTGATGCATCTCCTCGGTACGGATCTGAATTTCCATGCGCTCGCCGTAAGGGCCGATCACCGCGGTATGCAGCGATTGATAGTTGTTGGCCTTGGGATGACCGATATAATCTTTGAAGCGCCCCGGTACCGGTTTCCAGAGGGAGTGAATCAACCCCAGAGCCGCGTAACATTCCGGAATAGTCTTGAGGATAATCCGAAAGGCCAGCAGATCGTAAACCTGGTCGAGACTGATCTGTTGGTGCTGCATTTTGCGATAGATGCTATAAAAATGCTTGGGACGCCCCGAAACTTCCCCTTGCAGATTATGCTCGGCCAGCTTTTGGGTGATGATCTGGGTGATTTCCTGGATATAGGCTTGCCGTTCCCCTCGCTTGCGGGCCATGCCCTCCTGTATTTGCTGGTAAAGTTCCGGCTCCAGGTAAAAAAAGGCCAGCTCTTCTAATTCCACCCGCAGCCGTCCCATACCCAGACGGCTGGCAATAGGAGCAAAGATATCCAGGGTCTCCTGGGCAATGCGGCGTTGGCTGGCTGGCTTCATATATCCCAAAGTGCGCATGTTATGCACCCGATCAGCCAGTTTGACCAGGATGACACGGATATCATGAGCCATGGCCAACAGCATTTTGCGGATATATTCCGCCTGCTGGGCCTCTCGATTGCTGAAGCTGATCTGGCTCAGCTTGGTCACCCCATTGACTATATCGGCTACTTCCTCGCCAAAATACTCATCCAAATCATCCAGGGAGGTGTCGGTATCCTCGACGGTATCGTGCAACAGCCCACAGGCGACGGTTACCGGCCCCAGACCCATCTGGGCCAGAATAAAGGCTACTTCCAGGGGATGTGACAGATAAGGCTCACCGGTGAGGCGCGACTGACCTTCGTGGGCCCGGGCCGCGAAGACGTAGGCCTTCTCAATTAACGCGGTCTCGGCCTCCGGATGGTGCTTCAGCACCTCGTTAACGATGTCATTGATGCGGATAATACGGCCCATCGCGCTCCTGTGCGATGCATTTCTGCAAGTGAGAAAGCAATTCGGCCAAAGGGACCATTTCCATTTCGCGGGTGTAGCGGTGACGGACTTCAGCCTGGTGCTGGGACAGGGTACGGGGTCCCACTACCACCCGCAGTGGAATTCCCAACAGATCCCCGTCCTTGAATTTCACCCCGGGACGTTCCTCCCGGTCATCATACAACACCTCAATCCCGGCGGCGATCATTTCCTGGTACAATCGTTCCGCGGTTTTAATGGTAAGCTCATCATTGGTTGCCACCGGGGTCAACAGCACCTGAAAAGGGGCCAGTGACATAGGAAAAATGATCCCATCGGCATCATGGTTCTGTTCGATGGCAGCGGCAACAATCCGGCTGACGCCGATACCGTAACAGCCCATGAACATATACTGCTCCTGACCGTGGGCATCGAGGTAAGTAGCCTTTAAGGCGCGTGAGTATTTGTGGCCCAGCTTGAAGACGTGGCCTACTTCGATGCCCTTTAAAAATTCCAGCTCTGCCCCACAGCGAGGACAACGGTCTTCCGGGGTTATCTGCCGTAAGTCGGCATAATGGCTGACTTTGACGTCCCGCCCCAGATTGACGTTGGAATAATGATAATCATCCTGATTGGCTCCGGACACCAGATTCGCCAAAGGTTTTAAGGCATGATCGGCATAAATGGGCAGGTCCAGCCCCACGGGCCCGGCAAACCCGACCTGAGCGCCGGTCGCTTTGCGGATCAAAGATTCCGAGGCCAGGGTCAAGTCATTAACTTTTAGATAATTCTTTAATTTCACCTCATTAACTTCATGATCGCCGCGGATCAAAACCGCCACCACGCCGCGCTCGGTGTCATAGATCAGGGTCTTGACAATCTGGGCCGGGGTTATCTGTAAAAAGTCGGCCACCTCGTCCACGGTACGGACATCGGGAGTATGGATCCTAACCAAGGCTTGGGGTTCTTCCCTAGGGCTGGAGCCCTCCGGCGCCAAAATTTCGGCCTTTTCCAGATTGGCCGCATAAGCACATCGACGACAAGAGACCACGGTATCTTCTCCGGTGTCGGCCAATACCATGAACTCATGGGAGAAACTGCCGCCAATGGGGCCGGTGTCGGCTTCAACGATTTTGAAGTGCAGGCCACAGCGTTGAAAGATGCGATCATAGGCCTGATACATGGCTTCGTAGCTCTGATCAGCGCCGGCTTCGTCCAGATCAAAGCTATAGCCATCTTTCATGATAAATTCCCGCCCCCGGATCAGGCCAAAGCGGGGCCGGATTTCATCCCGGAACTTAGTCTGAATCTGGTAGAGATTGAGAGGTAATTGCCGGTAGGAATGCACATCCCGACGCACCAAGTCAGTGATTACCTCCTCGTGGGTCGGTCCCAGGCAGCAATCCCGGTCGTGGCGATCTTGAAAGCGCAGCAGTTCTTTGCCATAAATCTCCCACCGGCCTGACTCTTTCCACAGTTCGGCAGGTTGTACCGCTGGCAGCAAAACTTCCTGCGCCCCGGCCCGGTTCATCTCCTCCCGAACAATCTTTTCTACCTTGCGAATCACCCGCAAGGCCAAGGGCAGATAATCATAAATACCCGCCGCCAGTTTACGGATCATCCCAGCCCGCAGCAGCAACTGATGCGATATAGTTTCGGCCTCAGCAGGAACCTCTTTTAAAGTGGGAATCAGCATCTTGGAATAGCGCATCAGTCCTCCTTTGATTCCTGATTTTAGAATTCAACCCAGCAGCAGTCATAACTCTATTTAAATATAACCGATTTTGGGGCTGAGGGGAATTAGGTTTTTGTGCGGCTGGCGGTAGACAGGAGCCGGGTCTGGGAAAGCTCATAGGACTGGATCATCAGAGGTTCCAGGTTGATGACATCTTCCCGGTTATAACGCAGTAAAAGGTCCCGAGCGGTAGCATCCCCCCGCTGATAACGGTTCCAAAGGAGCACCGCCATATAGCCGTCCAGATCTTCCAGGGCGGACGGGCGGTGCACCCCCAATTGGGGTTCGATCCTTTTCAGACCGCCGCGATATCCCAGCCGGGCCAAGACAAAGCGTAAGTCGATGTGCACCGGAGGCAGGTCCAGATCTGGGAAATTAGCCCGCAACACCGGCAAGTCAAACTGGGTGCCATTGTAGGTGACCAGAACGGCATAAGATCGGATTACCTTAGGAAACTGATGGAGATTCTCCCCCTGGACGAACTGCTGAAAGCGGAAGCCGTCGTAGAGGCCGATCACAGTGACGGTCAGCGCCGGCCAGTTGGCCCCGGTGGTCTCAATATCCAGATATGCAGCTTGTTGCCGAAAATCCTTAAACAAGCGCCAGTATTGGGCGCCGGGCAGCCGGTCGGCAAAATAGACCACGTCCGCGATCCGGGCCAGCGACTGGCGTACTTCGGTCTGCAGCCAGGCCAGACGTTCCCGACTGAGGCCATACACCCGGGTAACGGCCAGGAAATCCTCCCAGGTCTGCACCCCCTGACGCCAGAAATGGGCCTCAGTGCGCTCTCCCACTCCCGGCAGATGGATGAAGGTCCGTTTCAGCATGGATTGACCAAATTAAATTAATCCGGGTCGTGCATAAAAACTGAAAAGCACGCACCTCGCCGGGTCCTTCAACCCGGTTAAATTACTCCGGGATACCTGGGATGAGTTCCAAGAACCAATGCGCATCTCGTAATAGCTTTTCAGAAACCCGGAAATCTACTGGTTTTGTAAAAATCGGGCCATCGAACACAAAGGTGTGATATTCTCCCTGTTCTCCACATAGGTCCAGCTCAGGCCGTGATTTTAAATCTTCGATAAAATCGTGATCTATCCGGCGGCCCAGCCATGCTTTACCCAAAAACTTGGCCTGAGTAGCGATAACAATAGCCTTAAAGCCGATCTGAATGAATTCTGCGAGTAATTGCTCCCGGCTTTGTTGCCATAATGGTAAGACCGGATTAATACCCACTTCACCACAAACCCTTTCTATCCAATCTCGGTGCTCCTGAAGGTCGATATCTCCAAAGACCCCCATTTGAAGACCTTTATCCTTCAGCTCCAAAACCTGCTTCTTAAAATCGTCTTCGTAGTTCGACCAAGATGTCCTTGCCTGAATGATGGGAACCCCGATAGCCTCAGCTTGCAATCGCAAACAGCCGGTGTCAATGCCATGGGAACATGAACGTCGGCCGTCACGGCTGACCATATTGAGCAAACTACAAATATTGATTCCCTTTGCTTGGGCCTGGTAAAAAGATAAGGCGCTTTCCTTCCCGCCACTCCAACAACAGAATGCTGTCGCTCCTTGCCTCATTTCAACGTATCTCAACCTCTTAACGTGGATAGCCAATGTTTATGGCGCAAAACACTTCCAGTACGGAGACAGTTGGTCTCGAATCAATCCAACCACTTTTTGGACTTCGGTCAATCCATAATCTGATTTAAACTCGGCCGGAATCGGCTGCGGTTCGGATACCTCCAGATCGATTCCAGTAACCCCGGCTATCGAAGCCAGCCAACCCAGAGAGACGATCCGGGGATCGGAGCTGTAGCCCGAGCCGATAAAATCAACTATCTTACCCTCACAAAGCTTGTCAGCCTGGGCACTGATAATCTGGCCGACCAGCTTAATCCCCGCCAGGGTAAGCCCCATGCGGGTGATGCGATCCGTGTAATGCGGATCGCTGCCATCTATCATGAGGATAATCTGGGGCTGAAATTCCTCAGCCACAGGAAGGAAAATTTCCTTGAGAGCCAATTCATAGACCCGATCTCCGGATTTGGGGGGCAAAGGGATGTTGACCGAATAACCCCTACCCTCACCGCTGCCGATCTCCTGGATGAAGCCTTTACCCGGATAAAGGGTCCGGGGGTCCTGATGCAGGGAGAGAAACAACACCTGAGGATCTGCGGCAAAGATTTCATATAGACCTTCCCCGGCATGGGCATCGGTATCAATCATCAGAATCCTTTTAACCCCGAAGGTTTGTTTTAAGTTTTCGGCACAGATGCCGATATCGCTGAAAACTCCAAAGCCTTTTTCCCGGGTCCGGGTGGCATGTTGCACGCCGCCGCCGACCACAAAGGCCTTTTGATATTTCCCGGAAAATACCAGTTCCCCGGCCAGCTTCCCGGCTCCGGCCAGGAGCTTGGCGGCTCGAACCAGACCAGGGGATAGCGGCGTGTCAAAGGGGTCCAGACCTCGTAACTGTTCGATGCGTTGAATATATTCTGGGGTATGGATCAGTTGGAGATCCTCATCAGTGGCATAAGGCGGGGCGACAATGTTGAAATCTGCCCGACAGCCGAGTTTTTCCTGGTACAGGTCGATAAAATTCTGATAGCGATCCTGGGTCAGAACGTGTCCCAGGTCGTATTCCTTGATTTTTTCACTATATAACACCGCATATTTGCCCATTTAGCCTTCCTATAAAAGAAACCCGGCTTGGTTACGAGGGTCAGCCAATAACGCCATTAACTGGGTTAAATCTATAACAAAATGTTCCGGTGCAGCAAGACCTTTGTCCATGCAGCTTACTCTTCTTTCAAAATCGCCGCCAGATTATATTGCAAGGCCCGCCAGGCCGGGTAGACCCCGGCGGCCAGGCCGACCGCCAGGACCAAGGCCAACGACTGCACATAAATCTCCGGGATCCATTTGAACTGGATGGTCCAGCCAAAGGATTGCTTATTGATTACATAGATCAACACCAGGGACAGCAGGGTTCCCGCTATTGCGCCTAACAGGTGGCTGATCAGGCCCAACAGGCCGCTCTCCACCAGGATCATCCGGAAGACTTGGCTCCGGCTGGCGCCGATCGCCTTGAGGAGGGCTAATTCCCGCTCCCGCTCTATGATCAACACCAGGAAGGTGGTGATGATGCCGAACACCGCCACTACTACGGCAATGGCCTCCAGGGCATAGGTCAGGGCAAAACTCTGATCGAAGATCTCCATGATGCCGGCCCGCAGCTCCCGGTGCGACAAGGCGATCAGGCGATAGCGGGAGCTGTAATCCTGTAGGAGTTGTTGCCGCAGCGGTTCCAGATCCGCCGGGTCTTTGAGGTAGAGGCGGACCGCGTTGACTAGGTGGTCCCTCCAGTAGCGGTGCATAAATTTAATATCCATCCACACTGTGTGGCCATCAGTGCGGTAATCGTAGAATACTCCGACGATCTTAACCCGGTGGGGGCCACTGGGAGTGGGAAGCCGGAAACTTTCCCCTTCCTGCAAGTCATTGAGTTCGGCAAAGCTCTCGGAAACAATGACATTGCCTTCGGTCTGAAGTCTGGCAAAGATTTCCGGGGACCGGCCGCGGCGAAACAGCATCCCCCCATGGCGATCCAGCACCGCCATGCTGCCGCCGATCACCAAGATCGGCCGTTGGTTAAAAGCGGAGCGCACGCAGCGGTAAAGATAGACATCGGCCAGCTCCGGCCTACTCTGTACTTCGCCCAGCACCTCCGGCGGCAGATAGGCATCGTAGGCCGCAGTGGAGAAGATATTGGGTCCCAGAAAGATATCACCACTGATTGATTGGGAGATCCAGTGGTCCACGGTCTGGCGGAAGCTTTTGATCATGATGGCGGCACTGATCAGCATGGCCAGAGCGGCCAGCAAAGCGCCGATGGATACCGCGGTGCGGCTCAAGGAGCCCTGGAGATAACAACACCCCAGTTCCCCGGGGGGACCTAGCCAACGTCGCATAACGGGCTGGAGTAGCCTTCCCAGCCCTACGGCGCCTTGCGGGGTCAAAAGGGCAAAGCCGATCAGGATCAGAAAAGCGGCCAGGAAGCCAAAAATGGGCCTGCCAGCCACCGGTCCTTGTAAGGCACAGAGGCCCGCCCCCAGCAGTATTACCAGGCCCAGCCCGAAGCAGGGCCAGGCCCGTTTTTTTATTCTTTCTTCCAATTCCTCGCGATGCCAGACCTCTCGGGGCTGGGTCCGGGAGGCTTCCCAGGCCGGGAAGAAGGCGGCGATCAGCGACACCCCTACCGCCAACAGCAGTGTCTGCCCCATCAAGGTCCAGGACAGTTGCAGATTTTCAGCTTTGACCAGGATAAACAGGGCGGTCAGATTCTGGGTCACCACCTTCAGGGTGGCCTTAGCCAACCAGAGGCCAAGGCCGATGCCCAACAGCCCGCCGATCACCCCGCTGACCGCCCCTTCGCACAGAAACAGGGCCAGAATCTGGCCCCGGGAAGTCCCCAGGGTACGGAGCAGGCCGATTTCCCGCCGCCGCCGCACTACCGATAATGAGACCGCGTTAAAGATCAGGAACATGCCGACAAATAAGGCGATGAGGCTCAGGACCAGGAGATTGAGCCGGTAAGCCGCCACCATCCGGTCGACCTGGCGGCTGCGATTCTGAGGGCGCTCCACGATGATCCCGGCCGGCATCTGCGTCTGTAGTCGGGCCGCCACCTGGTCCACTGGTTCAGCCACCAAAAGGTCGATATAGTCCAGCTTTCCGACACGGTCCAGCAGTTCTTGAGCCTGCCCCAGATCGATCAGAGCATAGGACCCGTTTAAGGCATAGACCCCGCTGGCCGGGCGAAAAATTCCCTGGACCAGAAGTTCCCGGCGTTGCGAACCCAGGACTACGGGGAGTCGATCGCCCACCGCCAAGTCATAACGAGCCGCCAGGCGGTCAGTGATCAGGATAGAGTATGGCTGTATGAGGAAATTGACCAGTCTTTCGGAACCCTGGTCCTGATTCTGATTGAATTCATAGGTCCGAAAGGGGCGCTCGGAAAAAAGATCGACTCCCAATAACAGCAGCGGTTCATTCCCTGCCTGGGTCATTTCCGCCACGGTTTCGATGATCGGCGCCGCGGCTTGCACCCCGGAAACCTGAAGGGCCTTGACCAAAAGCTGTTCATTTAGGGGGGCACCCGCGGCCCGCAGGCGCAGGTTGGCCTTGCCAGCCACGGCATCGACACTGTCTTTGAAGGCCGTCAGGGCGCTGACTTCCGCTAGGGCAATGCTTAGAAAGACCGCCGCGCCCAGGGCAATTCCCAGGACGGTAAGCAATGTCCGTCCAAAATGGTTGCGGAGGTGACGCAGCGGTAGAGAAAAGAGAAAGGCTGGCATGGCCATTGAAATTCAGGAAACTAATCGGCCGTCGTTTAATTGTAAAATGCGGTTGCCGAACCGGGCCGCCTCCAGAGCATGGGTGGCCAGGATCACCGTCTTCTGCCACCGCGCCTGGAGGCGGGCGAAAATTTCCATCACCTGGGTGCCCAATCGGGTATCCAGGTTGCCGGTAGGTTCATCGGCAATGATCACCAAGGGATCATTGATCAGGGCCCGGGCGATCGCCGCCCTTTGCATCTCACCCCCGGAAATTTGATGGGGTTTGTGTTGGCGCCGCGCCGTCAACTCCACTTCCGCCAACCAGACCGCGGCCTGCTCCAGGGCCTGACTGTAGGGATAGCCCTGGAGGATCCGAGGTAAGGCGACATTTTCTTGCACAGTCAGCAGAGGCAAAAGGTTGAAGCTTTGGAAGACCATGCCCACCTGGTCGCGGCGAAAGAGGGTTAACTCGGCATCACTCAACCCATTCAGGTTCTGGCCGTTGATGCTGACCTGACCAGTGGTAGGGACTTCTAAACCGCCGATGATATGCAGCAGGGTGCTCTTGCCACAGCCGCTTTTGCCGGTGATGGCGATAAATTCTCCCGACTCAATGGTCAGATCGATTCCTTGTAAGGCATGGATTTCTTCCGGCCCCCGCTGATAAATTTTACTTACCCCCGATAAGTTAATCATCATCTCCAGCCAGAATCATTATCAACCGGGCCACTGGTTGACCATCAGCTCCCGAATGACTTTCAGGATTTTTTTTCCTTAATGAACTTTTCGGGTTCGGCGGCGAATTGATCCCGGCACAGTTCCGAACAGAAGTAAAAGGTCCTATCTTCAAAGTCATAGGCAAACTTGCCGTGCTCGGCGGTCAGATCAATGCCACAGACAGGGTCTACGTCACATTTGGGTTTGGATTCCTCGGCCATGGATGTTTCCTCCGCAGTCGGATGATTTAATAGATATTATAATGCCTCTTTGGCCTTCTGTCACTGGTCCGGGGGTAAAAGTTATCCCCGATTAGATTGCGGTGGGCTGAAGGGATGGAATCCAGAAATTTCAGTGAGGCTAATTAATTATTTTCAAACAAGAATAACCACTACCAATAAAAATTACCCTGCCCTCTTTTTCAATTGGAAGCACTCGGTTTGATTAATGGTTTGCTCTGAGCAAGCCGATAAAGATTCTAGATAAAGGAAAGTTCATTAGCTACCGGGGCTGCGTTCAGGATATATTTTACCAGCCGAAGGTAGCCAAGGCCACTTCCGCTTGACCAGGTCAATATCCATCACCCTGGAATATTTTAAACCAAGGCATAGAAGTCAGCCCTAATGCTTAGTCCGGCTGAATTAACCAGGTACGCCCGACAACTCCAACTACCGGACTGGAGTCCGCAAGCCCAAGAGCGTCTCAAGGCCGCTCGGGTCTTCGTGGCCGGAGCCGGTGGTTTAGCTTCCGCTCTGGCAGTGTATCTGCTGGCGGCCGGAGTCGGTCGGGTCCGGATCGTGGATAGCCAGCGGGTAAGCCTCGATAAGCTCCACGACCAATTATTCTATCGCGAAAGGGACTTGGACCGCTTCAAAGCGGCCATTGCGGAACAACGTCTCCGGGAGATTAATCCCTTTTCAGAGGTGGAAGCCCTGCCCCGGAAGATCACCGAGTACAATGTCCTCCGGTTAACCGAGGGTTATAACCTGCTGCTGGATACGCTGAACAATTTTTGGGCCCAGAAGCTTCTCAATCGGGCCGCCATCAAACATCGCCTGCCTCTGGTCCACGCTGCGGTCAAGGGGCTAAGCGGCCATTTGACCACTTTGTGGCCCGGGCAAGGCCCTTGCCTAATCTGCGCCTTTCCCGACCCGCCACCAATAAACCCTTCTGGACTGTTGGGACCCCTGCCAGGGATCCTGGGAAGCTTGCAGGCCATGGAAGCCTTACGCATTCTGGGCGGCCTGGGTCCGGCCTTATTAGGACGGATGTTACGATTCGATGGCCAGCACTTAAGCTTTACGGAACAACAACTAGAAGTCAACCCCAACTGTCCGGCCTGTAAAGGGGGGCTACTCTTTAGATAAGGCTCCCTTGGCCTCCAATTTTTTCCGCTTTTTCCGGCGACGCCGGCGGCGTTCCAATTCCCGTCGGCGTTCAATTTTTTTATGTTTCCCCATGTTAACCTCTTGAGAACCATTGCATAATGATATTCTTCTACTCAAACCGAACTGCGACGTCAACCAGATATTTATCAAAAAGTTGACAGGGACAGAACATTATGGCACCCTTAAAAATAGAAAGTGAAAGAATTATCGTACGAAAGGAGATCGACTATGTCCGAAAGTCCGTTATCTAATGAAGGCCGGGCCTCCATGGAGAATTTTCCTCCCGCCGCACCTACCTTAGCTGAACCAACATTTGAAGGTCGGGTCGTTAAGGTCAATGTCACTTTACCCACTACCGATGTCGACGGCGGCCCACTGACCGGGCTGTCCAGTTGCACCTTGTTCTATAAAACTTCTTCATTTGCCGGTTCCTCCCCGGAAGAGGAACGTAATGCGGGAACTCCGCATCTGGTTCAAGAGGTTAACCCTGAAATGGCTGGCCAGACCATATCTTTCACGGTAACTGATTTAGAATACGGCGTGCTGTATTACTTTGCGGCTAGCTGTGCCGACTGATGGAAACAGCTTATGGATAGCCCTTTTTCCAACCAGGTACAGGCTTATGTCCCTAATTGGCCTGGTCCCCAACTCAGGCATTTGTTAAAAAAACTGCAAAAGTTCTTTTTCGGCATCAAAAGCATTCTTTGGTGATCCAATCCGGGTTATCTAGGCCTGAAAGGACTAACCTTCCACTAGGTCTGGATAACACAACCACTATCCCATCGTAAAGAGAGGGCCTTGGGTCTAAGGCCCCTCGTCCTCAAAATTGAGGTTTATCCAGCCCGGAGGGTATAGAGAAATTGGCCTCTTGCCCAGGGCGGCTTCTGAGAGAAGTTTTTGGTTATCGGTTATTAGCCAATAAAGCAAGGCCAAATCCACCGGGAAGGCAGATTAGCCCGGCTTCGGGCTCAGTCTCAGTCAGAATCAGTGGATCTAAATACGTTTTTACAGCAACTGATTAACGGCCTGTCCCTGGGCAGTCTGTATGCTCTCATTGCCATTGGCTATACCATGGTATATGGCATTTTGCGCCTGATCAATTTCGCCCATGGGGATCTGTTAATGGTTGCGGCCTATGCCGGGCTGTTCGGCGTCGGCATGTTTTCCCTGCCCTGGGAACTGGCTTTCCCTCTGGCCCTGATGCTTACCGGACTGATGGGAGTGCTGTTGGAAAGAGGCGCCTATCGCCCGTTGCGCCGCGCTCCCCGTATTTCGTTGTTGATCTCAGCCATTGCTGCCTCATTTTTCCTGGAAAATCTGGCCCTGGTAATGCTCGGCGGCCGTCCTCAGCCGTTTCCGGTCCCCCCCTTCCTGGCCGGAGCCATTACCCTTAACGGATTATTTATTTCCCGGCTCAGTTTCTATACTCCGGCGATCACCGCGGTCCTGTTGGCAGCGCTGTTTCTGATGGTGTATCGCACCCGGATAGGGATTGCCATGCGAGCCATTGCCCGAGATCTGGAGACTACCCGGTTGATGGGAATCAACGTCGATCGGCTGATTACCCTGACCTTCCTGATCGGCTCGGTGCTGGCCGGGGCCGGCGGGCTGTTATGGGCCATGCGTTATCCCCAGGTCAACCCTTATATGGGCATTCTGCCGGGACTGAAGGCCTTTATCGCTGCCGTCTTGGGAGGAATCGGCAATCTGGCCGGGGCGGTCTTGGGAGGACTGCTGTTAGGGGTATCAGAAATCCTGATAGTTGCTTTTTTCCCGGCTTGGGCCGGTTATCGCGACGCCCTGGCCTTTGGATTGCTTATTGTGGTACTGCTGTTTCGACCTACCGGGCTGTTGGGCGAGATTCTGATGGAGGAAAAACTTTAAGTGGTCACCTCCGGGCGGCTGCGCCATGCCCTCCTCAACCTGGCGGTTGTGAGCCTGCTGGCCTTATTGCTGTTCTGGGCCGATCAGCAGGCCAGCGAATATCAGATCCGGCTGCTGAATAACGCCGCCATTTTTATCACCCTGGCCCTAAGTTATAACCTGATCAACGGCATCTGCGGCCAACTCCATCTCGGCCCCAATGCCTTCGTGACCATTGGCGCTTATACCTCGGCACTGCTGACCCTGACCCCGGCGGAAAAGGCTCTTTCCTTTATTATCGCCCCGCTGATCTGGCCCCTGAACCAGTTCTGCACTTCTTTCCCGATCGCATTACTGGCCGGGGGACTGATGGCCGCGATTTTCGCCTTTCTCACCGGGTTTCCGGTCTTGCGGGTGCGGGGCGATTACCTGGCTATCGTAACACTGGGATTCGGAGAAGTAGTGCGGGTTCTGGCCAATAACCTCCAGGGGCTGACCAATGGCCCCTTGGGTCTCAAAGGGTTGTATCCGTACACCAACCTGTGGTGGTCATGGGGAGTGGCGGTCCTGGCCCTGGTAGTAATCACCGGCCTGGTTAATTCCGGCTATGGCCGGGCCATGAAGGCCATCCGGGAAGATGAAACCGCAGCCCGGGCCATCGGCGTCGATCCCTTCCGGCATCTGATGCTGGCCTTTCTAGTCAGCGCCTTCTTCTTCGGAGTAGCGGGCGGCTTACTGGCCCACCTGATCACGACTATCTCCCCTAATCTTTTTACTTTTTTTCTAACCTTTAATCTACTGATTATCATTGTCATCGGCGGTTTGGGAAGCAATACCGGCGCGGTGCTGGCCGCCGTCCTGTTTACTTATGGCGGCGAAGCCCTGCGGGCCGTGGAGGAGCCCATCAATCTCTGGGGCCTGGAACTGCCCGGGATTCCGGGGATGCGCATGGTGATTTTTTCATTAGCCCTGCTCTTGGTGATCATTTTTGCCCGTCAGGGATTATTAGGCCGCCGGGAGTTTTCATGGGATGGCTGCCAGCGTTACCTGAAACGCTTGGCGCGGGGTTTAGTTTAGTGTTCATTCGGAAACCTTATATTTTCCTTCCACTTGAGGCGAAGGGTCAGGGTAAGATAAAATTATTTCCCCTCATCCTAACCCTCTCGCCGCTGGCGGAGAGAGGGAATTTCAACCTTTCCGGACGGAAACCAGTCTAATATTTATTTGGGATAAACATTTCCATGATTTTCTAATCAGTAATACCAAGTTGCGATCAAAGAGCTAAAATGCCCCCTCACCCTCGCCCTCTCCCCGCCAGCGGGGGAGAGGGGATATAAGGATAAAATTACTCACTTGGAAGCTAATCGGCATAACCCCCGGAAGCGCTAGGCTGGCCAAGAAGTCATTTTCCCTCACAAAAAAAACGCCAGGATTTTTGCAAATCCTGACGGGTTAAGATTGGGATTTTAAATTTTTTTGATTTAGGAAACTTGTCCTTTAGTTCAACCCGGGTGGCCGCCAATCACCGGCCTGGCCCCGAGAATTATCCCTTCTTTTCCTGCTTTTCTTGTTTTTCAATCTTTTTAACTTCCTTAGCAATGAAGTCATTACCCTTCTTCTGATATTCTACCCTGACTATATCGTCTTTTTTGACATCGTTGAGGCTGGCGTACCCTTGAAATTTGGCACCAGATACATCAAAGGTTATCTTTTCTTGATCTACTAAAAATTCATTAAAAACCAAATTTTTCTCCTCAAGGGTTAATTCCCCCGCCACGCTCACTTCCACTACCATGCTTTTCTTAGCCGCATTGACAGCTTCAACCTTGCCAAAGTAACTCAATACCCCTGGTTTTACGGTTTCCTTCGCTTCCGCGGCTTGCTTTGGGGCTGGGGCTTCAGCTTTAGCCTTGGGTTTGGCTTTGGCAATGGCGGCGGTTACCAAGACTAAGGTGGCCACTAGGACCAGAAATGTCATCAAATTTTTTTTCATCTCCCTTTCCTCCTTGTAATTTTTTTTTCCAAATTTAACAGGTTGATCGCCGAAAGGCAATAGTAGAAAAACCTGTTTGGGATAATTTGGAAGTATCAGACATTAATATTGCCATAAAATCTAAAGAAATAGGGTTGAACCGGAGAAACTTAATCCCAGGATTCCTCCGCGCCGGTAAGGATTGTCAATTCGATCGGTTGAATCTTGCGGTAAACCTGGTGAGGGGAACGCCTTATCCCGTCCACGGTTAACAGATGTGCTTTAATAGAAATACCGAAAAGACGCTGATTTTCTTTTAGTTGGATGGATTAATTTCCAATCGGCCTTGGTTATCGGCACAATTTCTCCGCCGTTCAGTTGCTCCGGCATTATCTGGTTATAATGGTCGCGGATATAGATGGCGCCGCCGGAAGCCAGGGAAAACAGATTGGCCCCCGGATACGGGGTTTATTGCATGTGAATCTGCCCCTGGCTGTCGAACTCCAGGCCATTGACGATCACAAAACCGCCGCCTTTAAGCGGATCTCCGGCCATAAAGGATTCAGCCAGAAAGTCCAGGGCGGTGCCGTTGATCACCACCCGGGGCGGCCCACGGCATTAATCAAAGGCCGCCCGGCGGCATTGCCCAAAACATAGAACTCGCTACCCTTAGCGCCGTACATAAAAGTCATGCTGACATTGCCATAAACCACCAGCCTGCCCCGTTTCATAATCTGTCCCAACTGATCCTGAGCATGGCCATGGACATAGATGGCCATCCCATCAATCCCGGAGGCCAGATAATCTCCCGAACTGCCATAGACCTCGAAGTGCACCGCGTCGGTATTCAGCCCCAAACCGCAACCTAAAAACCGCTGACCTTTATGACCGTAGGTGATAAAGCGCTCTTCCACGGCGAGCCGGACCTCCGGATCCAAATAGGCGATCTGGAGCAGATAATCCTCCTCCAGAATCTCCGGCGTCACCCCCAGCGCCTCCGGGTCCAGTCCCACCATTGAGGGTGCAAAAATATGGCGGCCCGAGACCGGCACGCCGGCGGCGAAGCCGGTGACCCCGCAACCCCCTTCGGCTTCCACCGGTAAAGCGTGACCCGGCGAATAAGCAGGGGTAAGCTCGCGACGGGTAGCTCAGAGGCGGAGTCTGGGATGAGTAAAATTAAGGATATCTTCCATAACTCTTGAACTTTGAACTAAACTACACCCCCCGCCTAAGGTCATCTTCCACCGGCCAGTCATAGTAGTCCAGGTGAACCAGGAAGTCAGTCCGGCCTACCAATTCGTTGCTCCCGCGCAGCCCCAGGCGGCGTAAGATCTCTTTTAACTGCCAGGACCAGGCCAGATACAGGTTGCTTATCCGATTGCTGGCCCAAGAAATCGACATCATCTCGGCCAGCTCCGGGTCAGTAGTAGCTATGCCGCGGGGGCAACCGCGACCACTTTCGCAGTTGTGGCATCTCATTGTCAGATTTTTCCCTTAAGGTTAGGAAATTCTTATCATCTACAAAACGGGGAGATACCGATCAACCTCATAGGTGCTGACATGGATGCGGTAATTATCCCATTCGATCCGTTTATTTTCGATAAATTTAGTAAAGATATGCTCCCCCAGGGCTTCCCGCACCAACTCGCTTTTGGCGGTTTCCTCGATGGCCTCAAACAGGTTGCCCGGCAAGGATTGGATGCCCATCCGCTCCCGGTCAACGGCCGGTAAATGGTAAACATCCTCTTCCACCGGATCCGGCAGGGGATACTTGTTCTCCACTCCTTTGAGACCGGCGGCCAGCATCACGGCAAAGGCCAGATAAGGGTTGCAGGCCGGATCCGGGGCGCGGTATTCAATGCGGGTGGCCATTTCTTTACCGGGTTTATACATCGGCACCCGAACCATGGTGGAGCGGTTCCGCCGGGCCCAGGCAATATAGACCGGCGCTTCATAGCCCGGCACCAGTCGTTTGTAAGAATTGACCCACTGATTGCAAATGGCGGTAATCTCCCGGGCATGTTTCAGGATGCCGGCAATGTATTCTTTGGCGATCTCGGACAGATGGAAAGGATCTTTGGGGTCATAGAAGGCATTGCGGCCATCCTTGAACAGGGATTGGTGGGTGTGCATACCGCTACCATTAATGCCAAAAATTGGCTTGGGCATAAAGGTGGCATAGACGCCGTTTTGTCGGGCGATTTCTTTCACCGTCAGCCGGAAAGTCATTACCTTGTCGGCCATCCGCAACCCTTCATCGTAACGCATGTCAATCTCATGCTGGGAGTGGGCTACTTCATGGTGACTGTATTCTACCCGGATGCCCATCTGCTCCAGGGCAAAGATCGTCTGGCGCCGCAGGTCGGCGGCGTAATCCAGGGGCGCGGTATCAAAATAGCCTCCCTGATCCAGGACTTCCGGACTGTTGTGTTTGGCAAAGTAAAAATATTCCAGTTCCGGCCCGATGTAATAAACATAGCCCTTTTCCGCGGCCCGGGCCAGCATGCGTTTGAAGGCATAACGGGGATCGCCCGGAAATGGGGAGCCGTCCGGCTGTAGAATATCACAGAACATGCGGGCCACCTGGTTTTCCTCCGGCCGCCAGGGCAAGACCTGAAAGGTTGCGGGGTCCGGTTTAGCAACCATATCGCTTTCCTCGATCCGCGCAAAGCCCATGATAGAAGAGCCGTCAAACCCCATGCCCTCGGTCATGGCCTCCTCCAGTTCGGAGGGGCGGATGGAAAAACTCTTGATCATTCCCAAGACATCGGCAAACCAGAGTTGGATAAAACTGATCCCCTTGTCTTTAACCACCTGGAAAACTTCTTCAATGGTCTGGCAATTCATAGATTCTCCTTTCAGAGTTGTTCTTCTCTTAGAAATTGTATGTTCCGCAACAATAGTGCCTGAATTAAATCATTAATAAAATCAAAAGAATATCTGTTTAAGCCGGTCATTTAATTTTACATAAGTGTTTTTTAAGCGGGGCAAATTTACAAATTTGTATTAAATAGGATTGTCGTGGCGGTTGTAGCCACCGAAGACTGGAAAAGCTCAACCTGAGAGTGTGGCTCTTTAGTTTATGCGAGGGCTTTTTCCTCCCTAATCACCCTAACCTGGATTACGGGTTTTAAGAGAGTATAAATGATTGTTATTAAAAATAGAAAGACTAAAAAATCATCTGAACTCCCATCCCTCGGAGATCAGGGATAGGAGTCCAGAGGTTAATCAGGCCGCGCCTCTCAACCAGGCCTCGGTTTTATCTTCCAGGGCTTTGTAACCGAAAGTGACACAGGCGGTTTTACAGCAGCCGCAGCCGATACACTTTTCCGTATCTACATAGATAACGCCCTGCTCAGCCGTGATCGCATGCACAGCACAGACCCGCAGGGCATAACAATCCTTACAATTTATGGGACAGATGGCATTTAACATACTTTAACTCCTTGATCATAGGCTAATGGTTAAATGTAATCCACGAGTGTCAGCCAAGAATCCGATCAATCTCTTCCTGATCAGCATCCATCACATAGGGGATGCCAGAAATTTCAGCGGCTTCCCGGGTTAAGGCCACCAGGTCATGGCGGTCGATATATTTCAGGGCAAACTTGCGGGCTCCGGCCATCAGTTGTTGCAGTCCCTGACGCAGCCGGTCGATATAAGAGTACATGCCGATTGCCCCGGGGGGTAGTTTGGCGAAGTCATTGCCAAATTTTTCTTTGAGCTGGGCCCCTACGGCAAATAGGCGCAAGTAGCCTTCCGCCACGTCCTGGCCTTCCTGCTCCATTTTCCGGGCCATAAGTGCGCCGTGAGTCTTGCCCACCATGGCTGCCGTCATTATCGCCCGTCCCAGGCAGATGGCCTTGACATAGGGGGCGGCCAGGGCCAGGGCCTTGAAAATATGATCTTCCAAGGATAAACCACCGGCAATGGCGATGGGTGGAATGTATGCGCCTTGGGCCCGCAGGCGTTCACACATGCGGTAGGTGAGACACTCCAGTTCCAGGGTCGGGATACCCCACTCATTCATCATCCGCCAGGGGCTCATGCCGGTGCCGCCGCCGGCACCGTCAATGGTTAACATATCGAGCCGGGCTTCTGAGGAAAATTTGATCGCCCGGGCCAAGTCAGCGGGCCGGTAGGCGCCGGTCTTCAGAGTCACATATTTGGCGCCGATCCGGCGCAGGCGTTCTACTTCTTTATAAAAGCTTTCCTCGGTCACCATCCCCAAACGGGAATGGCGTTCGAATTCACTGATGCCGCCATGCTTAAAGGCATCCTGTGAGGCCGGATGGCTGGGATCTGGAAGCACGATATAGCCCCGCTCCTTAAGCTGCAGGGCTCGCTCGAGACTGGGCAACTTGACCTCGCCGCCGATATCTTTGGCTCCCTGCCCCCACTTCAGTTCCAGGATCTCCACTCCCAATTTGTCAACCACGTATTCCGGCACCCCCAGTTTGGTATCTTCGACATTGGCCTGAATAATGACGCCGCCCTTGCCGTTATACCACTGTCGGTATGAATTGATGCGACGCTCCATTTCCGGAGAACGCACAATCCGGTTATTTTTGATCTCCGCCTGAGGGTCCATACCGCAGATATTTTCCCCGGCGACCACGATCACCCCGGAGATGGCTGCTCCCACAGCCATCTCTTCCCAATTGACCCGGGCGATTTCAGTCGAACCGACCGCCCCGGTAAATACCGGAAAATCTAATACGAGGTCGCCGTTGGCGCCCACCGCGGTAGTACAATCCACCACCGGAAAGACCGCCTTATCGGGATCGGCCTCCACCCCCAGGGCCCCGACACAGGTGCCCTGGATATTAAAGTGGGAGAAGTCGATAGGGTAATCCTTTTCCGACCCCGCGGTAATCTTGCCGAACGGCTGAGGATAGATCATCTCCCGGCCCTTCAGAGCAGAACGCCCGATTTCACAAGGCCCTTCACAGCCATCCAGACAGGTGACGCAGATTCCGGAGACCGGGGAAGGGTCGACCCTATTGCAGGTGATAGTAGCAGCACTGCGATTCGGTTTGCTCAACGTCATTTAGTTATCCTCCTACTTCCTTTCTGATTATGAGATCTTTAGACCGGCACGAGAGGGCGAGCCCTCGGTGGAAGCCAACCTACTGTGACTACTAATAATTAATCTTAATCGCGCCGTTATCCCACTTGCAGTTGTTTTACAAATTTGTGATTTTGGTCAACCACCGGTGGCTGGAGGGGCCAGTCCCTAAATACGCTTAATAACTCGATATCGTTATTTAATTTATAAAGACCCCCTCCGCCTCCTTATTCGGTCCGGATGGGGCAAAGCCCAACTTCACCATGTAAATTATCATGAAAAACAGGGTGTTATATTTAGCAAGCGTAAATTCCGGGGAATCTAATTACATAATTGTTAATCTGTTGATCATTGCTGACAAAAATGTAACCTTAGGGCCTGAGCAACTGTGCCTCCGGATAGCTTTCAAAGTGCACTATAGGGCCTTATTCCACTCAGAGAGTGAGAATTGCCCTCCGAAGCCTGGCAGTCAGCTTAACCATGAGTAGTTTTGCAAATTTTGTTCCTTACCTGCGGATCACTAAATATTCGTCCTGGGCGGGGGGTCTGGGGCAGAGTTTAAGGCGGCCGTCCCCTGACCCTTCGGGCTCAAATCTATTCTTTCCAGCCGATTTAGGAATATGGGTGAGGGGAGCTTAACCCGGCTGACCTTTTTGCTCCCGATATTGGCGGGGATTCAGGCCATAGCGTTTAATTTTATAGCCCAGGATGCGCAGGCTGGTGTCGAGATAACCCGCGGCCTGGCTCTGATTGCCCTTAGTAGCCCGCAAGGCCTCGATAATCATCATTTTCTCCAGGTTTTCGACGGCAGCCGCCAATGACGGGGAATTTTGTCCGGGCAGGCGCTCCCGGACCTGGAGGCTGGAGGGTAGATGGACGCTCCGGATGGTGTCTTCATCACAGACCAGTACCGCCCGCTCGATGACATTTTCCAATTCCCGCACATTGCCGGGCCAGTGGTAGTGCATTAATAGATTCATCGCCAAGGTTGACAGGCGTTTAACCGGTTTGTGATACTCAGCGGCCATTTTGTTTAAGAAATGCTCGGCCAGCATGGGGATGTCGGCCTGCCGTTCTCTTAACGGCGGTAGATAAATGGGGAAAACATTGAGCCGGTAATATAGATCTTCACGAAAATGGCCATCGGCCACGGCCCTTTCCAGATCTCTATGGGTGGCCGCGATGATTCGCACCTCCGCCTTGAGAATATGACTGCCGCCTAAACGCATAAACTCCCGCTCCTGAATCACCCGCAGCAGCTTGAGTTGTATGTTGGGACTTAAGTCACCGATTTCATCCAAGAAAATAGTTCCACCAGCGACCAGCTCAAAGCACCCCTGTTTGCGCTTCAAAGCCCCGGTGAAAGATCCGCGCTCATGGCCGAAAAGTTCGCTTTCCACCAAGGTCTCCGGCAGTGCCGCCAGGTTGACCTTGAAAAAGGGTTTGTCGGCCCGCAGGCTATTATAGTGGATGGCGCTGGCCACCAGCTCCTTGCCGGTGCCGCTCTCCCCCCGGATCAATACCGTGGCGTTACTCTTGGCCACCCGTTCGATCATTTCGAACACCTGACGCATCTTGCTGGAATTGCCGATAATATTTCCGAGCTGATATCTTTCCTGCAACCTTCCCTGGAGCTCCAGGTTCTGGTTACGCAGTTGCTGTTTCTCCCGGTCGATGAGCATCAGATTGTTGACCGCCTGGGCAATGATAGAGGCGATGATGGTCAGGAACTTCAGGTCGTGATCCAAATGGATGTCTACGTCCGAGAATCGGTCCACGCTTAAGGCCCCGATGGTCTGCGGACCGATCTTAATCGGGACACAAATAAAGGCAATATCCTGTTTCTGGAGGTCACCGCGGGACCGGGTGCGGTTGAGGAACAGGGGTTCCTGGCTCACCCGGGGGACCACCGCCGGTTCCCCGTTTTCGACCACCCGGCCGGTAATCCCCTCCCCCAATTTATAACGGCCCCGGAGCCGGGCTTCGGCGGTCAGCCCATGGGCGATCTCGATCTGCAGTTCTTGATTCTCCGGGTTCAAAATGGTGATGGTGCCGCGGTTCATGCCCACCCGTTGAGCCAGGATGGACAGAATCTTCTGCAGCCCCTTTTCCAACGGACCAGCAGCATTGAGGGCGCGGGTGATTTCATAAAGGCAGGATACAGCCTCACTCTGGACCATTTAAAATAGATTCCTCATTGTAAGCTTGCGCTTAACAAATTTGTCAGATCTGGGGCAAGAATGCAAGTTCTTAACGGCAAAAGTGTTTACTCCGAGTCATTACCCGGAACATGGCATTGATTACCTCTGATAATAAATCACAATCAAATGGATAATTCTGTAGAGGCTTGATTTATCAAGCACTTTTGGGCGCAATGAATTGCCCCCTTACATTCATGGTTATTTTTGCGAATTTAGGAGGTTGATTACTTGTTTGAGCCCGTTTAGAGATTATCCGGAGCAGGCCCCCGCAGGCCCTTTGAGGCTCTGCGTAATCCCGATGACTCATGGTTAGCTAAAAGAGTTTTAGGTTGCTCCTGACAATACCGACGTTTGGTTCAGGTTGTAGCACATTCCTTTAAGTCAGGGATGATTGTGGTTGCAATCCCGTCCGAGATAGCGACAGCGCTCCAAATCAAGGGGGCATTTCAAGGTGTCATTGGTCTCTTCCCACAGATGCGACTCAGAAACGTTGGCCGCGTCAGGGCCAGACGCTTCCCTGGCGGCGCCAAGCAGCCTCGGGGGCTGGGCTGGGCTCCTCCCGACGCGGAGGGCGGGGCTGGGCCTTGATCAAGGCGGCGTCAATCAAGGAACCGCGCCGCACGATCAGCCCTGGGGCATAAAGCGTTTCCGCCAACAGGGCAGACAGCCGTTCTCCCAACCCCGTCTGGGCCAACATGTTACGGAACCGACCAGTCTTGGTTGCATCTGGAACCGGGTCAGTAAGAGACAGATGCAAAAACCGCTGAAACGACAAGCGGTCGCAGATGGCTTCTTCCAGTCCGGGATCGGATGAGCCGTCCCATTGCCGCAAAAACCGGGCCTTGAACATTTTCAAAAGTGATGGTTGGGACGCAAAAGCTTGGCATGATAAAGAAGTTCCAACCATTTTTCAAGTGGATGCCAGTCAATCTGGTCATCGATCTGCTTCAAAAAGTGCCCCCCCCGCCAACCGCCATGGAGCCTCCAGGTCCCCAATGCCCATTTGCCCCGACCTTTTGCCCAGCAGCGGCGACCTCCAACATTGGACGTTGATCGCAGATTACCACGTCTTATCAATATGTTGAACTAGTTTTTGCCTATACTTTAAACTTTCTTTCAGAGGACTTTCGCAGGTGAAATTATTTTTGAGAAACGATATGGACCAGAAAAAAACAAAGCCCGAGCTCAGCTCGGGCTTTGTCTTTAAATTGAAGTTGCTTGGAACGGTTAAGGCGATATTTAGGCCCTGATCTCCTCTTTGACGGAGACCGCCACTTTGTAGAGCATGGTAAGGATCAGGAATCCAACGGCCCAAACTCCCAAGGTGATAAAAGCCTCTGGGATGGTCGGCCAATACTCAGTGATGGTATCAAACGGGTTGGGAACAAAACCACCGGTAATCAGGCCCAGCCCCTTATCAATCCAGGTAGTAATCACTACCAAGCCGCAAGCCAACGCCAAGGTGTTTTCATTCTTCCGAACACTAGGGATGACTAAAAAGATAGCGGTCAAGGTCATGCCGACGATGGACACCCACATCCAGGGCACCAGCTGGCCTTTGCCTTCCAGGCCGGCGAAGAGGTATTTAAAGTGCATCATATGATCGGGAATTTGGCTGTAAAAGACGGTGAAAATTTCACAGAAGAAGAAAAACACATTGATGAGGATGGCATAGGTGACGATTTTGCCCAGGGTTTGAATCTGCTCCCGCCCCGGGTCAAACTTGGTATATTTTCTGACCAACAGACAAAGCAGCACCAGCAAAGCGGGCCCGGCGGCAAAAGCCGAGGACAGAAAGCGGGGGGCCATAATGGCGGTCAACCAGTAGCCCCGGCCCGGCAAACCAGCGTATAAGAAGGCGGTTACCGTATGAATACTGGGTGCCCAGGGAATGGCAATATAGATAAAGGGCTTGACCCATTTCGGCGGCGGCACCTCATTGCGCTCGGCCTGCAGCACGGTCCAGCCACAGATCAGGTTCAGCAAGAGATAGCCGTTGAGGACGATCATGTCCCAAAACAGGACAGAATTGGGGGTTGGGTGCAACAAGACATTGAAGAGCCGGCTCGGTTTGCCCAAGTCAACCACGATGAACAAGATGCACATAGTGACCGCCGCCACGGCCAAAAACTCTCCTAAGATGGCAATCCGACCAAAAGCTTTATAGTCGTGCAAATAAAGAGGCAAGACTACCATCACTGCCGAAGCGGCTACTCCGACCAGATAGGTAAATTGGGCAATATAAAAGCCCCAGGAGACATCCCGACTCATACCGGTGATTCCCAGGCCGAAATCCAATTGTTTGAGGTAGATGAAGAAACCTATCCCAATCAGGAGTAGGAGAAACCCTAGTACTCCGTAGTACCTTTTAGTTCCAACTAAAGCCTTTTCAAACATAGCCACCTCACACTATATAGTAAACCTGGGGGTTTGAACCAAGCTGCGGTTTCCGCCGGATGGTAAAATTGGCCCGGAGCAGTTCCCTGACTTTGGATTTGGCATCATTAAGGTCACCTACAGTCAAGGCCCCGTTAGATACCTCCACGCAGGCTGGCAATTGCCCCTTGGCGAGCCTTTCGGCGCAGAGAGTGCACTTCTCCACCACTCCGATCTCCCGGGTCGGATAGGTTTGATTTTCATTTTTAATGAACGGCCGGGGGTTGCGCCAGTTAAAGCTGCGGGCTCCGTAAGGGCAGGCCGCCATGCAGTAGCGGCAGCCGATGCAGCGATGCTGGTCCATCATGACCACCCCGTCTTCCCGTTTCCAGGTGGCCTTGGTCGGACAGACGCGCACACAAGGAGGATTATTACAGTGGTTGCACAGCAAAAGAAAATTCAATTTATGCAACCGTTCGGCCACATAAGGCTGTTCCTGGCCTGGAAAGGCATGCTCAAACTTTTCCTTCCAGAGCCATTTAATTTCCCACCTGTTCTGGTCCTGAGGGTTAACTTGGTCCTCGGGATTAACCGGATTGCCAAAATCAGGAACATTGTGGATGCGATGGCAGGCTTCGATGCACCGTTGGGCGGTCTGGTCATCCAGCTTGCGCATATCTACCACCATAGCCCATCTTTGTGCGGTCAGGGCCTTGGGATTGGGGGCTAATTTGGCCTCCAGTTCCCCCGGGGCCAGCATTTCAAATGCCGCCTTGGCTCCCAGTCCAAATAACGTGGAGAATCCCGCTATCCTTAAAAAATCTCTTCTACTGATACTCATCACTTCGCCTCCGCCAGCTTCTTCTCTCGGTCCAGATGGCACCCCCAACAGTAAGGGGCAACGCCCACATAATTGTGGCATTGATCGCAGAATTGACTTTTGTTTGAGTGACATTCCAAGCAGGTATTCTGAAGACTGGCAGTATATCTTTTCCCACTGAGGCTGATATAATCTCTTTGGCCGTTGCGGACTACCTGGGTTCGCCACTCATCCAACATCTGCATGTGATAGTTCCGCATGTAAGATTTATCTTCGATACACTTCCGGTCTTTCTCCGGCATTTTTTGGATGACCGGGGTGTCAATCTTGGGCTCAGGTGGAGGAATGGACCTTCCCTGGAGGTTCCAGATAGGGAAGGTGATCAGGGCCACGAAGACAATAATGCCGGCCATGATGATATTTTTATTGTAGAGTTTTTTCTCTACCTTGGGGCGCTCTCCATAGGTCCCAAATTCTGACTTAACTGGCTCTTTCATAATTATTCAGTCTCCCCCCCTTCTTCCTCCTCGGTTTCCTCATAGCCCACCAAGGGGCGATCCCGCAGATCGGTAGTTCGTTCTATTTCATTAGGAAATACCAAGGCATTGCCCACCAGTTCGCTGATGCCAGTGACTTCCATTCCGGGTACCCAGTAATCCATGAGCGGGGGGAACACCGCTCGATCAATGGCACAGATACAGCCTAAATGGTTGACCCCGTACTTGTCCCGGACATATCGGACCGCGTTGGCCCGCGGGAACCCCCCTCTAAACCGCATTTCCAAATATTCATCGCCGTTAAAGCCGCTGCCACTGCCGCAGCAGAAGGTTTTCTCCCGAATGGTATTGGGCGGCATTTCAAAGAAATGACCCTCCGGTAGGACATTCTTGATAATATAACGTGGCTCTTCAAACAGCCCCATAGCTCTAGCGGGGTTACAGGAATCATGGTAGGTAAGTTTGATATGGGCATTCCTGCTGGGGTCCAGATTCAATTTCCCATGTCTGATCAGGTCGGCGGTAAATTCAGAGATGTGGACCATCTTGTGGCTTTTGGCGTTTTCAAATTTGGTCCCGGTAATGGGCGACACCGGTTCCTCTAGGAAATCCGCCGGGCCGTTCCAGGTGTCCATGTACTGATTGCACACCCGCCACATATGACCACATTCGCCGCCCAGGATCCATTTCACCCCCAAACGTTTGGCCTCTTCGTAGAACTTGGCATTGAGCCGTTTGCCCATCTCATGGGAGATGAAATAACCAAAGTTGCCGCCCTCCGCAGCATAGGTGCTTATGGTATAGTCGAGTCCCAGATATTCGAAGAGCAGCAAATATCCCATGTAATTAAAAGTGCCAGGGTCAGCAAAATAATCGCCGGAAGGGGCAATGAAGAGAATCTCCGCACCTTTCCGGTTATAGGTGACATTGGTCAGGATACCTGTCACCCGCTCATTTTCCTCGCAGAAGAAATCAATCATATCCTTATAGGCCTGGGGGGTAGCGCCAATATGGCCTACGGTTTCATAACAGCTTCCCACCGAGGCCATGGCCCACTCGATGTTGAGGCCTATGGAGCTAAGCAGCTCCCGGCCCAATATGGTCAGGTCGGCCATATCAATGCCGTAAGGACAGAATACCGAGCACCGCCGACATTCACTGCATTGGTACAGATAGTAATACCACTCTTTGATGACATCTTCGCTCAGGGGTCTGGCCCCGGCCAGGCGTCCCAGGGCCTTCCCGGCTTGAGTGAAGTAGCGGCGGTAGATAGATCTCATCAGCTCGGCCCGAAGTACTGGCATATTCTTGGGGTCTCCGGAACCGATGAAGAACTGACATTTGTCGGCACAGGCACCACACCGGACACAGATGTCCATAAACAACTTAAAACTCCGGAACCGGTTAAGGCGGTCCTCAAAGCCTTCTAAGATAATCTCTTTCCAGTTAGGGGGCAGATGCCAATCCTCATCGGGAACCGACCATTGTCTTGGATAAGGGTAATCAAGCCATTCCAGCCACTTGGGACTGGCAGCATTGCAATAGCAACCCTCTTTAAATTCAGGCCTGGTATCCATCCACCCCTTGGCAGGCGGTTGGAAACTTATATTGGATAGTTCTTCTGGTGTCGGGATCTTGGCCATTGTTACTCCTTTTCCACCGGCAAGCCAACCTCTTTCATAGCTTCACGGTATTTATCTTCGTGCTCAATATAAGGATGGTATTTTACCGGGTAATTCCAAGGATTGATATGTCGGACCCAGCGGTTATTACTGGCCAGGTTGCGCGTCGGGCTGAGAAAAACCCCGGCCATATGTAACAGTTTGCTGTACGGGAAGTAGGCAAATAGCACGCTAACCAGAAATAGATGGATATAAAATATCACCCCGATACCGGCCGGCACCACGGGTTTAAAAGTTACCAACCCTAGTGCCAATTGCTTCACCGCAGTAATATCCACCTTGAAAAAATAGCGCATCAGGATCCCGGTAGTACCGATGGCCAGGATCAGAAATAATGGGAAATAGTCGCTGGCCAAGGAGATATAACGCATACTGGGATTAAATACCCGGCGAAGCAGTAGATAACTCAAAGCCACCAACAGGATGATGCCGGTCAGATAGACCGTGGGTTGGTAGATCTGGAACCAGCCGTCCACACTTTCAATAGTTTGGACAAAACCCGGGGGCTGAGCAGTGAAAAACCTGAGGTGACGGAGCAGGACGATCAGGAAGGTGTAGTGAAAGGCGATGGCTCCCAGCCAGAGCCATTTGTTGGACCAATAAAATAACCTGGCATCCTCCGGATGATCGGCCGGCCTTAATAATTTAGTGGTCAGGTTCCTGAAAAGACTGCGGAACAGTAGGACTTCGAGGGCCATCCGACCAATAACATGCAAGGTAGTCTCTGGATTATCCAATTTCTCTCCCAGATTTTTTTTGATCCAGGGAAGAGTACGGTTCTGGGCGCAGGTGGTAGGGATACGGAAAGGCACCGGTGAGCGGGCCCACTTGATGACCCGATAAATCAAGCCTTCTAAGAAAATCAGCACGGCCAGATAGGGCACCACCACCCCTAAAACCAGTTGCTGGTTGGCTAGATATCCCACATAAGGGATTATCACCAATGCTAGCACTATGCCAAGCGGGATAAAGAAATGAAGCTTAAAGAAATCGGTCATTAATCGTCACCTCGTTTCCATGAAAACTTCTATGGTTAGACGTTTGGGCTAATGATAGTCGATGGTCATCCCGGTTCTGCGTAATAAACCGCTTACCTTATTCCTCACCTCTTCCAATCTAATCTTGTGTAACTGCTCCCGGCGGTTCATATAGACGTTAAAGCCGAGCAGGGCCAAGCCATCTATACGGGATTCAAATTCAAAACAGTCCTGGGAGAGCTGATCGATACGAACTTCTCCCTTAAAATGCTCCTGGAACTGCTCCCGTATCACATTTTTGAGCAAAAAGATAAAGGCCACGGCCTGAGCCGGAGAAAAATCTTGGATAGCCCGGATGCGGATGATTTCGTCCAGATGTTTATTTAATTCCTCCGCCTCCATGTCGTGAACCAGGGCTTTATATAGGCCCTTTAACCCTTCGTTGACCTGATAGGCTACGGGATTATCAAAGCGGTTCTTCTCCTTCTTTAGAAACTGGGTGGTTTCCGCAGGGTAAGTTCCAAAGATGAAGTCAGCCCACCTTTTCACGATGGCCACTTCATGTTGAATTAAGAATTCTTTTAACTTCATGTCCGATACTCTCTAAATATCAACTGAAGGTGAATGTTACAAAATTCTCAAACTCTGTGTCAAGAAAAAAATCATGGGGGCAGGCCAGCCATGGAAAACATGGTCATCCTTAACTCAACTCCTAAAGATAAACAATAAAAATAAAGTGTTGCCCGGTCTCCGGGTTCTTCCCTAAACCTGAGCCGATTTAGGGTCAATCCAAGATATTGTAATTTAAAGAACTAAGGTAAAGCCGCGGGGGTTGCTGGCTCAAGAATGCTTGGAGGTTGACTCCGGGGGGTTTTCGATACCCGCCGCCCGGCTATGGGGGCCGCCTAAGAGCCGCACCACCACAATACTGAGCTCATACATGCCATAAAGCGGCAGGGCTATCATGATCATGGTCATGACATCGGCATGGAAGGCCGCCACTACGGCACTGAGCAGAATCGCCACCCGCCGATGTCTGGCCAGAAACTCCGCCCTCACCAGGCCAATGCGGGCCAACACCAGCAGGATCAGGGGCAATTCGAAGACCAGACCGAAAAGCAATAGCAGGCGCAGACTGAAGTTGACATACTGGCTCAGATTGAGCATGGCAAAGAGCGTCTCACTTTCATAAGCCAATGAGAAAGCGACGATTACCGGCCAAACCAGATAGAGGAAAAACAGGTCACCCAGAATAAAGGCCAAGGTCCCGATGGGTACAAAGAGGTAGACATATCTTTTCTCATGGGCATGCAAGCCGGGGGAAATGAACAGCCAGACCTGGTAGAGAATGACTGGCAAAGAGAGCACAATTCCCAGGATCAGAGCAATCTTCATCTGGACAAAAAAAGGCTCTAAGGGGGCCATATAATTAAGCTTACGAGAGGCGACGGCCAGTTCCGGGGGGTCGATATTAAAACGCTCGGCAAGGTCCGGAAATTTCTCCTTTACCAGGGTGGTCAGGGAATGGTGCACCTGCTTGATCAGGGAGGGCTGGGTTAGGGGACGTTGGATGACCCGCAGAGCGGAAAGCGAAAAGGGCCAAGCCACGGCCATGCCAATAATTAGGGCGATCAGCGAAATGATCAGTCGACGGCGCAACTCCTCCAGATGCTGCAGAAACGGCATTTGCGCTTCGGTCACTGCCTGCCCTCGGGAGGAGATAGATATGAGGAACTGGATTCGGATCCGGAAGTCGACCCTTGGTCCGGTTGATCTTGGTCACGGCGGCGGCCAGCCCGCGGCTTGTTTTTATATCCCATCAGGTCGATGGGAAGTTTGCTTTTATATTCCAAAAGATCAAAGAGATAGGTATTGCCAATAAAAAATATAGTTAATCCAACCAGATAGGTGGTATCGTCCTGCCCGATGAGCCGCAGAACTAGCTTGGCGGTGATAAAGGCGATGAACAGTCGCAGAGAAAAACCAAAAAGTATTTTCATATATGGATTTTACCCCATTGCCCGATATATGGCAAGGCGATCCTAAGGGGATCAAGATGCTGATCTCAGGCCGCCTTTTTTGTCACCCAGCCATAGATAACCAAGTTGAGCGCCAAGACCATACAGCCAAGAAGGATCTGTAGGTGACGGGTCAAAAAGGTCGGATACAGGCAGGGAAGCAGATAGTGGGCCACAAAGCCGGAATGGTACGCCGCCCCCCCAGCCTGCTGGCGCAGCCAGTTCTCCAGGGGCGTGAGCGGACAGACCCAACCGGTAAATTCAACTGCCGCCGCCCACAGCACCGCGGGCAAGTGCAGCCAGGCGGCTCGCTTTGATTTAAGGACCAGAAATCCACCCAGAAGGACGAAAACCACAAAGGCCAAGTGGATTATGACAATGACCTCGGCGAGGAATCGATACGCCATGGAATTTCCGGCAAACAGTGATAAAATCCCTAAAAGCTTAATTGCTTAGACATGATTGGAGATTATAACCTGGGTTCGGCCTGATACCCAGCCTAAAAAAATTAATCGCTAGACAAAAAACTTCCATAACCGGAGGAATGTGTTATCTTCTGAGACAGTTTTTTTTCTACCCGGAGACAATGAATCTTGCTTAATTCGGGGTCAATTAATGTTCCTTTTCCCGGCCTATGGCAGCTATCCCAGCGCCGAAAAGGTGATCAAAAACTCCCCGGTGCCCGTCCACCTGGTCAATCGGTTTCGGGAGTAACCCAGCCAGTGATTTTTAACACGGCCTGCAAGTGTTTAGGGCTGCTGGACTGCATCACCTCCCCACGGCAGCCAGAGGCTTTCCATCCGAAAATCCGATATTTTTCTCCCCCGGCGCGGGGGCGGGGATAATGGGGTAAGTTCCTGATCCTTCTCACCGAAAGTTGATCAGCTTGTGGTGCTTTAGGGGATCGGCAACATATTCTATGGTTAGCTCTGACAAGGCCAGCCTTTTCCCGGGGCTGGCGGCAACAAGGCTAGTTTGTTAAAATATTAATAAAGAAATATTTACTCGATTAATTAAGACCAAGAGATAATAAGGGGCTAACCAGCCCCAGGCCCAGCAATGGCAATAATAAATCGTCTTCAGAGGAATATGGCGAAATGACCACCCCCGATCAAAATCCACCCACCAACTTTATTCGCCAGATCATTGCCGCAGATCTGAAGGCCAATAAGAATCAGGGCCGGGTGGTAACCCGATTTCCCCCGGAACCGAACGGCTACCTGCATATCGGGCACGCCAAATCCATCTGCCTGAACTTCGGTCTGGCAAAGGAATTCGGCGGGGTCTGCAACCTGCGATTTGACGATACCAACCCCAGCAAAGAGGAAATGGAATATGTGGAATCAATTAAGGCGGACGTCCGCTGGCTGGGATTCGATTGGGGGGATCGGCTGTTTTACGCCTCGGATTACTTTGAGCAGCTCTATCAATATGCCGTGCAGTTAGTCAAAGCTGGCAAGGCCTATGTTTGCAGCTTGAGCCCGGAGCAGATCCGACGGTACCGCGGCACCTTGACCGAGCCGGGGCGGGACAGCCCCTATCGGAACCGTACGATTGCGGAAAATCTGAATTTATTGGAGCGCATGCGGGCCGGGGAATTCCCAGAGGGAACCCATGTGCTGCGCGCCAAAATTGACATGAGCCATCCCAATCTCCATATGCGGGACCCGGTGCTGTATCGGATATTACATGCCTCCCATCACCGTACCGGCGATAGGTGGTGTATTTATCCCCTGTATGATTTTGCCCATTGCCTGTCAGATTCCCTGGAAGGCATCACCCATTCGCTCTGCACCCTGGAATTTGAAGACAACCGCATCCTGTATGACTGGATTCTGGATGAACTGGAAGTCGAATGTCATCCGCAGCAGATCGAGTTCGCCCGTCTCAATCTCACTTACACGGTGCTGAGTAAGCGCAAGCTGCTACAACTGGTGAACGAGGGTTATGTCAGTGGCTGGAACGACCCCCGCATGCCCACCCTGGCGGGGATGCGCCGACGGGGCTTCAGCCCTGAATCCATCCGCAACTTTTGTGAGCGCATCGGCGTCGGCAAAAGGGAAAATCTGGTGGACCTGGAACTTTTGGAATACTGCGTTCGGGAGGATTTGAACAAACGGGCCCCGCGGGTGATGGTAGTCCTGCGGCCCTTGCGGGTGGTCATCGACAACTATCCCGCGGACCGGGTGGAAGAATTAGAGGCCATCAACAACCCCGAGGATCCCAGCATGGGGACCCGGCGGGTGCCCTTTTCCCGGGTGCTTTACATCGAACGCGATGATTTTATGGAAGACCCCCCGAAAAAGTTCTACCGGCTGGCCCCGGGACGGGAAGTCCGCCTGAGATACGCTTATTTCATTAAATGTACAGAGGTGATTAAAGATGAGCGAACCGGGGAAATCATCGAATTGCGCTGTACCTATGATCCGCAAACCCGTGGTGGTTATGCCCCGGATGGGCGGCCGGTCAAGGCTACCTTGCACTGGGTGTCGGTGGCCCACGCCTTTCCGGCCGAAGTCCGTCTCTATGATCGGCTGTTTTCCAAACCCAACCCGGGCGAGGTTCAGGATGGCGATTTTAGGGCCTGTTTAAACCCGAATTCGTTGGAGATCATCGCCGCAGCCCAGCTGGAACCGAGTCTGGCCGCCGCTACCCCTGGAAGTTTCTATCAGTTCGAGCGATTGGGCTATTTCTGCGTGGATCCGGTTGATGCCACCGCCGGTGCCCCCATATTCAATCGGACGGTGACCTTGCGGGATACCTGGGCCAAGGTTCAGAAGGCCCAGCAGCGCGGTGGGTAAAATTCCACTCATCGGGGCTTGACTTTGGAATGAAAATAGCTAGCATAAAAACATTGCAAAATCAATCAATCATGATCGGGAAAAATAGCCGCGGCCAAATTTTGATAAGATCATGAACTAACCTAAGCAAGGGATGAATGGAATGAAAAGTATCATTATATTACCGATCATCATCGGCGGGTGGGTTATTCTCAATGCCGTGATTCTCCCCAAATTGGGGTTCCGCACCTGACTGAGCGGTAAAACCGGCGCCGGGAGCTGCCGGATAGAGCAAATCAAGTCTGACCAGGACAAAAATAATGGTAGATGAGCGCTGCAGGGGATTTGAGGAGCTGATGCGCCTAGCCCGGGGCTTCCAGGCCTCGAAAATATTCATGGTGGCCTGTGATCTGGAGGTCTTCAGTCATCTGTCGTTTCCGGCCGTGGTTCAGGATCTGGCGGAACGGTTAAAGGTCAATGCCCGGGCTCTGGAGATGGTGCTCAATGCCCTGACCGGCTTGGGCATTTTGGTCAAAGAGGGCGAAGCCTTCCGCAATGGCGAATTGGCCGAGCGTTACCTGGTGGCCGGTCACGAAAACTATCGCGGGGCAATTTTCAAGCATCTGCACCATACCTGGGAAGGCTGGTCTGACCTGGGGCCAGTGGTGGTCACCGGTTCGCCCCGGGATATTGATCCGGCCCGATGGGTCGAGGTTCATGATGAGGCCCGCGAGGAGGAAATTGACGATTTCATCTGGGGGATGGAGGCGGTGGCTCGCGATCAGGTACCGGCGGCGCTGGCCCAACTGGATCTTTCCCAGGTGGCCAATCTGCTGGATCTGGGCGGCGGTCCAGGCACTTATGCTATTGCCTTTGTCCAGCGCTACCCCCACCTCCGGGCTACCGTGTTCGACCTTCCCCGGCCCATTACCATTGCCCAAGAGAACATTCGCCGTCATGGGGTCGATGAGCGGATCCAGACCAGAGCGGGGAACTTCCTTAAAGACGACATCGGCCAGGGCTACGACTTCATCTGGATGGCCAACATTCTCCACAGCCACAGTGAGGCCCAGTGTCAGTTCCTGATCGGCAAGGCGGCCAAGGCCCTGATGCCGGGGGGCCAGCTAGCGGTAGTGGACTTTTTCCTTAATGATGATGGCTATTCCCCGTTGAGCGCCGCCCTGTTCGGGGTCCATATGCTGGCGGTAACCGCGGCGGGCCGGGCCTATAAACATTCCGAAGTGGCTGACTGGATGCAAGCAGCTGGCTTCAGTCCTCCCGAGCTCAGGCGGATCAACGAAAATTCCAGTTTTTTAATCGGCGCCAAAGAGAAATAATCAGAATCGCTTATTCCCAGATTAAAGCCAGAATAAGGGCATCTTCTCCGGTATTGTGATAATAACGTTTGCGGGTGGCTACGGGCTTGAAACCGAGGGAATGATAGAGTGACTGGGCTGCCTGGTTCGAGGGACGCACCTCCAGCCAGGCCTGCCTGGCCCCCAGGCCCCGGGCCCGATGCAATGCCTCCTGGAGCAAGCGGCGGGCAATGCCTTGACGGCGGTATGCCGGGTGGACCGCCAGGTTAAGGATATGCATTTCATCCGCCACCAGCCAGTAAACCACATAACCCCAGATCTCCTCTGAATAAGGCGGCGAACCGGCTACCAAGACATGAGAAATAGGGTTCCGCAGTTCTTCCCAAAAGCTAAAACGTGGCCAGGGACTGGGAAAGGATACCTGTTCGATCGCCCAGATGGCGTCCACATCTGAGGCTGTGGCTGGTCGAAAGGCTACCGGAATGACTCCGGTCATTTCTGGGAAAGCACTTCGCTGGCTACCGAGATGCCTCGCTGACCGGATTGCTTCAGGGCCAGCGCGGCCTCATGCAGGTTCAGATTGGCAGCCTGACGAATCTGGGCCAATTGCATCAGCATGGGCAGATTGACTCCGGTAACTACCTCTATCTGACCATTTTTGAGAAACGACAGGCTTAGATTGGACGGAGTCCCGCCAAACATGTCGGTAAGTATCAGAACACCCTGACCATCATTAATCTGGGCCATGGCCTCGGCTATCTGTCGGCGGGAATTTTCTGGGGCAGCACCGGGATCTAGAGAAACGGCCAAGACTCTGTCCAGATGGCCCAGGATCAGATCACAGGTTGATAACAACGCCTCCGCCAGGGGATGATGAGTAACGATCAGAACTCCGATCATAGCAACAGCTTCCTATCCTCGAGAGATGTCACGGTGATTTATGGTAATCAGAAAATTATGTTGACTCAAATGTTCTTTAAGGGCGTTGGTGATGACCACCGACCGATGTTGTCCTCCAGAGCATCCTAAGGCGATGGTCAGATGGGTTTTGCCTTCTTTATGATAGTGAGGCAGAAGATAGTCCAGCAACGGGAAAAAACGTTCTATGAAAGTGCGGGTCTCTTCCTTATTCAGGACAAAGTCCTGGACCGGGGGATGATTACCCGTCATTTCACTGAGTTCCTTAACAAAATAGGGATTGGGCAAGAAACGGACATCCATAACGATGTCCGCCTCGGGCGGCAGGCCATATTTGAAGCCGAAAGAGATGAGGTGGAGGTGCAGCCGCGGACTGGACGGCATGTGTTTAAATTCCTGGGTCATCAGTTCGCGCAATTGGTGACTGGTGAGAAAGGAAGTGTCGATCACCCGGGTAGCGGTTTCCCGCAAGCTGCTTAGTTTCTGCCGTTCTTCTTCTAAGGCCTTGACGATGGGCTCTTGTTCCGCCAGGGGATGTTGTCGCCGGGTCTGACTGAAACGGCGGATCAAGACCTCATCAGAAGCCTCGAGGAAGATTAGATAAAGATGGAAGCCTTTATCCCGCAAGCGGCGGAAGACGGACTCATGGTGGGAAAGAAAATCCTCGGTGCGAACATCCATCACCAGCGCCACTTTTAAATCATCCTGGTGAACGCGGGATTGTAGTTGTAAAAATTTAGGCAAAAGCCGCAGGGGCAGATTGTCGACACAGAAGAAGCCGATGTCCTCCAAGGCCCGCAATGCAGTACTCTTTCCCGACCCCGAGAGGCCGGTAATAATCACCACTGGATGTTCGATCTGAATGTCAATGGGTTGCGGAGTCAAAAACCACCAGCTGAAACTGTGGGTTTATTGCCCAGAGACCCCCTGGGGAAACCTAGTTGAGGGCTTGCCCTGTCGTTGACGGTTATTGGTTGGTGAATCGGCTACCCCAGCAATGCATCCTCTTCGGCAATTAACTGGTAGATCTCTTCAGGGCCCGGGGCGTCCATCAGCTTCTGCCGAAAGCTAGGGTTTTTTAACATCCGGGAAATCTTGGCTAAGGCCCGGAGATGAACACCTACCGAGTTTTCCGGGGCAATCAACAGGAAAAAAAGATGGGTCGGCTTGCCATCCATGGAATCAAAGTTGACGCCTTCCCGGCTGCGCCCGAAACTGATGATCAGTTGCGATAGATTTTTTAATTTGCCATGGGGAATGGCGATATTATCGCCGATACCAGTGCTCCCCAACCGTTCTCGCTCCAGCAGCACTTCGACCACTTTGGCCTGGGATAAGGTTTTATCTTGGGTTACTAAAGTGGCCGCCAGTTCCTCCACTGCCCCCCGTTTATCTCTGGCTTGCAAGTCTGCGATAATGCGGTTTTTATCCAATAGATCAATAACTTTCATTCAGGAACCGCCTAATTCCTCAGCCTAATCCGGGTTCAATCAGTCCATAACTGCCATCCCGACGGCGGTAGAGAATATTTATCGCCGCGGTCTGGATGTTGCTGAAAACCAGGATATCTTCATTAACCTGATTTAGCTGCAAAATGGCCTCTTCCAGGTCCATGGGTTTGGCTTCGACCTGCTCGATGTGAACCACCGGAGGGAGGTCCTCGGCAGCCATCTCCCCCGGGAGCATATCGGACAGCGCGGCCATGGTCTTGATATTCGGATAAGACTTGTTGTGGCGTGGCTTATCCCGTAACCGTCGGACCTGCTTTTCGATTTTCTCCATGGCCATATCGATGGCCGAGTACATATCAGCAGTTTCTTCTTTGCCTTTAATTTTCAGGCTATTACTGGTAATGGTAATATCTGCCTGGTGGCGAAATTTCTCGGTTCCCAACACCACATGGGCTTCAACCGGACCATCCAAGTACTTTTTGAGCTTGCCGACCTTCTTGATAGCATAATTTTTCAAGGCCTCTGAGGGGTCAACATGCCGGAAGGTAACCGAAATTTGCATAAGCTGTCTCCATTACAAATTACTTCTCAAGTAATTAAGATTCCGTTTTTGAATGCCTGCAGAACCACCCGGGACTGTGTTTCAGGATAGAGGATTCCGGGGCTCGCTATTCTTGCGCCAGGTCGGTTTTTTGCGTTTGTTGGAAGAGAGCAGTCCCAACATCTCTCGATATTTGGCCACGGTCCGTCGGGCGATCAAGATATTGGAATCCTTCAGCATATCAGCAATATCTTGATCGCTATAAGGACGTTCCCCATCCTCAGACTGGACGATCTGGCGAATCTTCTCCTTGACACTTTCTGAGGCCACCTGATCTCCGTGGGTTCGGGTAATGCCGCTGTTAAAGAAGAATTTCAGCTCAAATACCCCCTGGGGAGTATGCATGTATTTATTGGTAGTCACCCGACTGATAGTGGATTCATGCAATTGGACATCTTCCGCCACCTGGCGGAGGGTTAATGGTTTGAGATGGGCGATCCCTTGGTCTAAAAATTGGCGTTGGAAATTGACAATACTTTTACTCACCCGATAGATGGTTCTTTGCCGTTGCTGGATGCTTTTGATAAACCAGACTGCGGATTTGAGACGGCTCTGAATGTAATTCCTGGTGGTCTCGGGAATATCCGGCTGGCCAGTCAGCGCCGCTTGATAAAAGGAACTTACCCGCAGTCGAGGCAGTCCGTCATCATTTAAAGTTACCACATAATCATCGCCCATTTTATACACAAAGATATCGGGATTAATATGGCGACTCTCAGCATGATCAAAACTGCGACCAGGCTTGGGTTCGAGTTGGGTAATGAGTTCCACCGCCTGGGACACCTCCTCCAGGGTGGTTTTTAAGTCCTGGGCAATGGCCAGGTAATTTTTATTCTCCAGGTGCCGCAGGTGATGGACAATGATCGGCTCGATCAAAGGATTTTGGAAATCGTGAACGCGGACCTGAATCAACAGACACTCTTTCAGATCCCGGGCAGCCACCCCCACCGGATCGAACTCCTGCACTTCTCTTAAGACTGCTTCCACTTCCTCGGGGTCGGCTTGAGCTTCCCGGGCAAGATCTTCTACGGTAGCCCTCAGGTAACCATCTTCGTCCAGGTTGCCAATAATCAGGGTCCCCAGATATTTCTCCTGATCGCTAAATTCGGCCAATTGTAATTGCGACAAGAGATGTGATTTCAGGGAAATTTCTTGCCGGTAAACATTTTCAAAGGACGGGGTTTCACGCTCTTCGTATTCGTGCCGCATGGGAGGCGAGATTTTATCCTCCAGGTAAGCTCCCCATTCAAAATCTTCCCGCACCCGATTCTCTACGGTCACTTCCGGAAGTGGGACCTCTTCATTATTATTGCTGCCCTTCTCAGGAACATTTTCTTCCCCTAATTCCCAAGATTTTGATCCTTGATCTTCCTCAGACAAGACTTCTTCTAATATGGGATTGGTCTCCAGTTCTTGATTGATGGCGGCCAGTAATTCCAGGCGAGAAAGTTGCAGCAATTTTATGGCCTGCTGCAACTGGGGGGTCATGATCAGTTGCTGGGTGAGTTTCAGACTCTGTTTGATCTCCAGCGCCATTTATCCCACTTCCTCATAGATAACTATCAGAGCGATGTTCTCCCTGGCCGATTGGCTAAGGTTCCTGTAAGCCATCAAATTTATTATAACCTAAAAGATTCTCCTAAGTAAATCTTTTTAGCCAACTCACTTGCCACAATGTCCTCGGGGGGACCTTCTTCCAGAATTACACCTTCATGGAGAATATAAGCCCGATCACAGATTCCCAGGGTCTCGCGGACATTGTGATCTGAAACCAGGATCCCCAGGCCCCGCGCCTTGAGCTGGACAATGATGTTTTTGATGTCGTTTAAGACCACCGGGTCAATGCCAGCAAAAGGTTCGTCTAACAGAATGAACCGGGGTGAGGTTACCAGGGCCCGGGTAATCTCCACCCGCCGCCGTTCACCGCCAGAGAGGGAATCTGCCCGGTTCTGAGCCAGATGGGTAATTTTTAACTCGCCCAACAATTCCTGCAGACGGTGTTGACGGACATCGTTATCCATCTCCAGGGTCTCCAGAATGGCCATGATGTTCTCGGCCACGGTCAACTTCCGAAATACCGAAGGCTCCTGGGGGAGATACTGGACCCCTTTGCGGGCCCGGAGATAGATGGGCAAAGACGACAGGTCTTCCTCATCCAAAAAGATCCCCCCACTATCGGGTTTGAGGATGCCGACGATCATATAAAAAGTGGTGGTCTTACCAGCCCCGTTAGGACCCAAAAGCCCGACAATCTCTCCACTCTTGACCTGGATGGAGACCTCGTTAACTACAGTCCGGCTGCCAAAACTTTTGGTCAGTTTCTGGGTATACAGTTGATGCCGCTCTCTTATTTCGGCCATTTTCGGATCTGGATTAAGGTTTGGGTTTCCCGGGTAAAGTGGTTTTCGCTGAGGGATAGACGATAGCCTCGACCCGCTTTTGGGGGGCTCCTTCGACCACCGCTCTATTTTCTTTCAGATAAAAAGTAATCTTTTCCCCTTTCAGGTGGTTTTCTCCCTGCCAGAGTTGGGGATGCCCCAACAGCACCACCTTTTCTTCATCTTTGTAATAAATCGCCTGGTCGCCGGTGGCCACTTTATCCTCTTGGACCATACGGACATGACCCCGAGCCTCAATTCTGGAGATCTTTTCGATCCCGACCGCGTCAAGCGGAGATTCCCCCTCCGCCGCGGCGGGCTTTTCAGAAGTAGCTCGGGTTACCGGGGCCGCTGGCTTGTCTTTGGTCTCATAAAAAATTTTCAGCACATCGCTATAAAGAATCATATCCTTATAGCGAGCCACTACCTCACCCATAAAGGTAACTTCCTGGCGAGGGTGGTCGGCTTCCAGCCGCGCCGCGGTGATGTTGAGGGGAAAGTCCCCTTCCGGCTCGGGAGATTTTTGAGCGTCTACCGCGCCGGCTGCAGCTAGACCCAGAACCAGGCCCAGAATAATCCACCAACAGCGTCGGGCTAGCGCCTCCCTATTTTTTCGGGAAAACGACATCGGGTTAATAAGTGCTCCGTTAATACCAACTTCTTGTTATCTAGTTCAACTCTGAGATCCCTACCCTTCACCTCTATCTGGGGCCCTTCAATGTCTACCGCGCCGGTGGCGAGCAAAACTCGCTTTTTCGGGATATAGCTCACTTCAGGCGCAGTGAACCGATAATCTGCCAACCGGACTTGAACTTCCCCTTCCAGGGTCAACTGCCGAGTTTTGGTATTAATATAGCCGATATTGCCGATTAAGGTAATATTGCCGCCCTCTTTCCAGAAAACCTCAACTCGGACGTCGGTCAAGCGGATCAAATTCTGGTCTTTTAAGTAATCAGCCTGTTTGGCTACCAGGGTCCATTTCTTGTCCCCCTCTTCGATTTCGGTAAGCCGGATTGCTTCCATATGGGACGGCTGTTTCAGAGCAGAGGTGGGCGACGTCACGGTTTTTTCCCCTGGTTGGGGCCTGATCAGGGTCCACCAACCCAATGCCAACCCCCCCACCATAATCAATAATATGGCTCGTCTGATCCCTTTCCTGGCCAGCCACTTGTTTTTGTCCATTTTTAATAAAATATCATATCGGTTAGGGTTATTATATTGTCTTCTGACCAGCTCTGTAAAGGATAATCTGGAGATGTTGAACCGGGAGTAAGTGGACCTGTGGCCTTTCCTGTCCTTGTCCCAAGATATTACTCCGAGAATTTAAAAGGGTAATTTGAGGGGAGGGCCAGGGGACCACCGGCAATAGGCTTAGTCGATTAATTGATTCCAGAAACCCTGGGCTTTGAGGAGCAATTCGCAGACCTCCCGGACCGCGCCCCGACCTCCCGGGAAGGAGGTCACCCAGTGGGCCGCGGTCTGGACTTCCGGCACCGCGTCGGCTACAGCGATGGCCAGGCCCACCCGCCGGAACAGGGCCAGGTCAACCAGATCATCGCCCATCGCCGCCACCTGTTGCGGCTCTAGTTTGAGCAATTCCAGGAGTTCTTGGAGAATGGCGATTTTGTCCCGCACCGCCTGGAAAATCCGGGTGATACCCAGATCCCGGGCCCGATGGTTGACCACCTCAGAGTGCCGGCCGGTGATCAGGGCCACTTCAATTCCCATCCGCTGGGCCAGTTTGATGCCGTGGCCATCCCGGACATGGAAGAACTTGATCTCCTGGCCCGAGTCAGTATAAATGATCCGCCCATCGGTGAGCACCCCATCCACATCCAGCAGCAGCAGGCGAATATGGCGGGCCTGCTCCCAAACCGCGGTGGGGTACTCCAGGGGCTTCATTCTGACTCTTTTCTCTGTTGCTGTTGAAAATTATGCAGTTCTTGGAGATGCCGCCACAGGCGGAACACCTGGTTCAGAGGCAGGGAGTTGGGGCCGTCGCAGCGGGCCTGCTCCGGGTGGGGGTGCACTTCCATAAACAGGGCATCGACTCCGACCGCCACCGCGGCCTGGGCCAGGTAAGGGATGAATTCCCGCTGGCCGCCTGAAGCGCTACCTTGCCCGCCGGGTAACTGCACGCTATGGGTAACATCCATCACCACCGGATAGCCCAGGGTACGCAAAATGGGCAGACTGCGAAAATCCACCACCAAATTATTATAGCCGAACAGGGTGCCCCGTTCGGTAAGCATCAGGTGGTGATGGCGAAGAGCAGTGATTTTCTCTACCACCGGGGCCATGTCCCAGGGGGCCAGGAACTGGCCTTTTTTGATATTGAGGGGTTTGCCGGTCCCAGCCGCGGCCTGCAGGAGATCGGTCTGCCGGCATAAGAAGGCCGGGATTTGGAGTACATCCAGGACCTGAGCAGCCGGCTCCACCTGCCATACTTCATGCACATCGGAAATCACCGGCAGGCCTACCTCTTCTTGCACCCGGGCCAGGAGTTCCAGACCAACGGCCAACCCCGGCCCGCGGTAGGATGATGCGGAGGTCCGGTTAGCCTTGTCAAAGGAGGCCTTGAAGATTAAAGGGAGAGACAATCGTTGGGCATAGTCTTTAAGCGTCCAGGCGATCTCCAGAGTCAGCGCAGCGGATTCAATGACGCAGGGACCGGCGATCAGAACCAGGTCACCGTTGCCCACCAGAAAATCCGCGACCGGCACGCAATGACCCATAGCTCAGATAAAACTCTCGGCGGAAGCCTGCCGGTGCTTGAATTCCAGACAGGCCCGGATGAAATCGCTAAACAACGGATGGGGATGCATCGGCCGGGATTTGAATTCCGGGTGGAATTGACATCCGAGAAACCAGGGATGATCCTTGAGCTCAATGATCTCGACCAGTTCGCCGTTAGGGGAAGTGCCGCTGATCACCAGGCCCTTTTCCACTAACATCTGCTTAAATTGATTATTAAACTCATATCGGTGGCGGTGGCGTTCCAGCACCTCTGCCGCCCCATAGGCCCGGGCGGCTAGATTGCCGTTTTTCAGGATGCAAGGATAGGCCCCCAGCCTCATAGTGCCACCTTTGTCGCAGGAGGGATCACGACGACAGATGGCCTGGCGTCGATAATCAAACCACTCGCGCATCAGATAGATGACGGGATAGGGCGACTGGGGGTCGAACTCCTCGCTCTGGGCTCCGGCCAGGCCATTGACGTGGCGGGCGAATTCGATCACCGCCAACTGCATACCCAGACAGATGCCCAGAAACGGCACCCGCTGTTCCCGGGCATACCGGATGGCGCTGATTTTGCCTTCGACCCCGCGGTAGCCAAAGCCCCCCGGCACCAGGATGCCATGCAGATGGCCCAGCAGGGCTTCCGGTCCCTCCCGCTCCAGGGTCTCGGCATCAATATAGTTCAGGTGGGTGGCCGCCTGGTGGGCCAGGCCACCATGCACCAAGGCCTCATGCAGGCTCTTATAAGATTCCTGGAGATTGACATATTTGCCAATAATGCCCACCTCTACTGTATCCGTAGGGTTTTTGATCCGATCCACCAACTCCTGCCAAGTCTCTAAGCGGGGGGCTCGGGTCCAGATATTCAGGGTCTCGACAATCCGTTCATCCAGGCCTTCCTGGTTCAGGTTCAGAGGGATTTCATAGATGCTGTCAACATCCTGAGCAGTGATGACCGAATCGGGCTCGACGTTGCAGAACAGGGCGATCTTGGCCTTGATCTCCTTGGACAGAACCTTTTCCGTGCGGCACAGAATGATGTCCGGCTGGATACCGATGCTGCGCAGTTCCTTGACGCTGTGCTGGGTCGGTTTGGTTTTGACTTCGCCCGCGGTTTTGATATAGGGCACCAGGGTCAGATGTATATAGCAGACATTCTGCTTGCCAATGTCATTCTTGAATTGGCGGATGGCCTCTAAAAAAGGCAGGCTTTCAATGTCTCCGACGGTGCCACCGATCTCAACAATAGCAACATCAACATTGGTGGCAAAACTCAGAATGGCCTGCTTGATTTCATCAGTAATGTGAGGGATGACCTGGACCGTGCCGCCCAAATAGTCGCCCCGCCGTTCCTTATTGATCACGTTATAATAGATCTTCCCGGTGGTATAGTTATTCTCCTGGCACATGGTGACCGTGGTATAGCGCTCATAATGACCCAGATCCAGGTCGGTTTCGGCCCCATCCTCAGTAACAAAGACTTCGCCGTGTTGGAAGGGGTTCATGGTTCCCGGGTCAACGTTGATATAGGGATCAAGCTTCTGAAAACTGACCTTGAGGCCCCGGCTTTCCAGCAAGGCCCCGATGGCCGCGGCCGCCACCCCTTTTCCCAAAGAGGATAACACCCCACCGGTGATAAAAATAAACTTGGTCTTCATTGCAAGAACTCTGTCTGACCTCCGGGCTGCAATCATTGTCCCGGAGTCCAAAGCTGCTTTAGTATACTGCGCTTGGTCCAAATGTCAAGATACTGAACTTCCTGCCTTTTTACGATCAAAAAACCAGGGTCTCAGTGTAGACTCTCCTCATCCCCAGCGGTAATAGTAAATCAAGGCGGATTCATCCGCCCAATTGATCAACCAATAAGGAAGGTTAATTATTTTTGAAAATATGCTGGCAGTTTTCGGTCCAACCTTCTGGGGGGTAAAGCAAATGTTGGTTTGAAAAGGTTTGCGAAAATTAACTGGCCGTGCACCCTCCATCGAACTCGCCATTGCTCGGGCTGTGGCAAAGGGGTTTCGGATTAGCATCCGCCACGACACGCACTGCCTTGCTTACCGCTGCTTCCTCCCGGACCTGACGGGGTTCACAAGCGTCCGTTGCGTGGGGTCCAACCCCCCGCCTTTGTCCACAGATGCCGAACAACGCTGCAATCCTCTGAGAGGGGATTCAACCCCGCTAAAGCGGTTTTCGGGTTACAGGGCACCGCTAGCTCCCCGTCTAGCACGGCCAGACTTTAACCACTACCGGTTACTTATCCGGGCTGTCAACCCGTTCTTTCAGTTCTTTGCCCACCTTGAAGAAAGGTAGTTTCTTTTCACCTACTTCGATGATCTCACCGGTTTTGGGATTGCGGCCTTGATAGCCCTCGTAGCTCTTGACTTTAAAACTGCCGAAGCCGCGGATTTCAATGCGTTCGTTTTCTACCAGAGCTTCGGTCATATTTTCAAACAGGGTATTGACCACCATCTCGGCCTTTTTAAGGGTCAGCCCCTCGGCTTTTGCCAGTCCCTCGATGAGTTGCGACTTATTCATACGACCATTACTCCCACCGGAAAAAATCAGCCTGATTACGTTTGCCTGTTTCCAGATCCAAAGGACTACTCAGATCTAGCCCATCGGAACCATTTTCTTAATCAATTTAATAATAAACGATATCGGTAGTCAGGTAAAGAAAAAAGTTTGGAGGATTTTTTAATCTGGGTCTGGACGTGGTTAATCACCCCGGTCAAGCCATAAAGCCCCAGTCGCCTCAAATCCACTATCCGGGCCAGGTTCAACGCTTTAAGAACCGGGCCAGTTGGCGGCCGTAGTATTCTTTGGCGTCCTCGTCCTCCGGGCGGCTGAATGTTGGCAGCTTCTTGCCTTCCCGGGCCTTTTTGAGGATGACCCCTTTTTCCCCGAAAAGTTTCAGAGAGTTACGGAAATTAACATCAGACAGGGCCTCTGCCCGTTCGACTTCGCCGACCTTACTCAATTTGTTGCCGATGGAATGGATGCGCTTCAAGAACTCGCGTTCGTTGCGGGGCCGTTTTTTGAGATATTTGATCGACCGCAATACGATCCAATACGATTCCAGATAGTTATGCAGCAGATTGGCAAAATAGGCCAGTTCCTTGAGGCCGGGAGCGGACAGGGTGTAGGGCGAGCTTTCCCGGGGGATGCTGGCAATTACCCCCCGCTGGGAAAAATAGGCCAGCATGCGGTCGACATTGGCCTCCGGACTACCACCGTCGTAGACAAATTCATATTTGAAAAAGTCCATCAAGAAGCAGTAATCCTCGATAATTTGATCACGGGTAAACTCAAATCCCTGGGTAGCCAGAATGGACATGGCCACCAGAGAGGCTGGCAGGAAAAAATGAATGATATTATTCTTATAATACTCTAACAGCGGCCGTTTGCTTTCGTCGATGCTATAGCCTCCCAGCCCCAATTCGTCAGCCAATTCCTCCTCTTTTTCAATAGGCGTAATCAGCTTGCGAGATTCGCACAAAGCCAGGGTATCTTCGACGGCCTGGGGGAGATTGGTCAGGGTCTCAGCCAGGGGAATGTCTTGATCAACCAAATAATCATGGAAAACCTCAATAATCCGAAGCAGTTCGCGACGATAGACTCCTTTGCGGGGATAAGTCAGCAACGCCGCACAGACCAGGGAGAAGGGGGTAACCACGGAGATGCGATTGATGGACTGGATAATGGTAAAGGCCAGGTCCTGACTGATGGCCCGGCGTTCGTCATCGGTGAGCATCCGGTCGCACAACTGGCGCTGGGCCAGATAGTCTTTGAAGGAGAGGGGGTCGCTGAATTGGATGTAGACCCGGCCATAGCGTTTTTTGAGCAATTTACCCATACCCAACAGTTGGCGAACCGATTCGGTTTTTTTCTGAGAGCCGCTCAGCTCCTTAAGATAGGCCTTCTCTTCGATGACCTGGTCATAACCGATGAAGGTGGGAAGAAAAATCAGGTCCTGGGTAGCCCCCTCCTGGGCAGTCTGGAGGATCATGTTCAACAATCCCAACTGCGGCAAGACTAATTTGCCGGTGCGGCTGCGCCCCCCCTCAATAAAGAATTCCAGATTGTAGCCTTCTTTGACCAAGGTCTTGAGATAAGTGCTGAAGACTTTGGCGTAGAGCTTAGCGCCGTGGAAGCGGCGCCGAATAAAAAAGGCCCCGGATTTCCGGAAAATGGTCCCCATGGGCCAGAAAGCCAGATTTTTCCCCGCGGCAGTGCGGGGGGGGTGAATATTGTTCTGATAGAGCAGATGGTTGAGAATCAAATAATCAGCATGACTTTTGTGACAGGGGACATAGACCAAGGTGCCATGCTGAGAAATTTCGCGAATCTTTTCCAAGCTTTCCTGATCCAGGGAGATACCGTCAAAGATGTTTTGCCAGACCCAGGTAAGCAGACGATCCATCAGATGGATGTAAAAAAGGTTGTAATCAGAAGCAATCTCGCGAAAATAACTCCGGGCGGTCTTCTTTATTTTGGAGAGCTTCTTGTTCTCTACTTCGGCCATATGTTCCATAAATTTGTTCAGACACGAGTCGGTCAGCGTGAGTTCCATTAACTCCTCGGATGACCTGATCACCGGACCGGTGATTACCCGCCGTTTCCGATCGATGCGGTCGATCAATTGCCGACGGATACCCTGGGCAATCTCGCTGAGAGGCAGAACCTGGTTGGCCGGCAAGGCCAGGACGTCCTGAAGATTTATCGGGTCGGCCACCTCGACTACCGCTTTTCGGGCCCGCAGGAAAAAAAGACCCAGTTTACGGAGCTTGCCCGGATTCTCACTGTCGCCAAAAAATAGTTGCATCAGTCCCTTGGATTCGCGGCTCGGTTCGCGGCCGTATAATATCATCTGGGGAATCAGGAAGATCGGAAAGGACAGCTCTTGCTGAAGTTCCAGAAGATGACGCAGAGGATCTTCCTTGGGTTTAAAAAACCGCTGCCGAAAGCCGACTTGGTCTACTAAGAACAAAAGCGCCGACATCCGTTGTTCCAAAATCCATTTGTAGTAACCATCCCGATAGGGATTAGGCCAGGCATGGCGTTTAGTAAAATAATTGAGGGCTGCCGAGATAATCTGAATAAGGTGAGAAAGCGGCTGCCAGATCCACAGGTTGAGGTTGAAAGCCACTTCGGGGTGGGGGGCTCCAGTTTGCCGATAACGCCGGTTAAAAAAAAGGAAATCCAGATGACTGCGATATTTTAAAGCATAAACCACCGCGCCCCGTTGGCCCAACTCGCGAAGCCGCTCCACCTGCCGTTGATTAAGCTTTACCCGGCTGAAAAACGGGTCCAGGGTAAATCGCAACAAGATTCCGGGGCGACTGGGGAGATAACCGTAAAAGTGATATTCCTTACCACTGAATAATTTGCTGAACCAGGCTTTGAGGCGGACGGTCCAGCCTAACCGGGGTTTTTGCTGGTCTTCCCGATCATCCATGGGAATCCTCTGCATAGTTTCGTGTTGTGAGTTATAAGTTTTGAGTTAATATTGTATATGCCCAGGCACTAAACTTGAAACAAAAACTGACTTTTCTGATATCTGGCGGTGTTATCCGACCTGGCAAGTGAATAACCGTCGCCTAGCCCAGCCCGGCTGGTTCCGGCCTGGAGACGGCTAATCCGCCTGAGGAAAGTTGCCAGGACAAAGATAGTATTCGGTTTTCGGTTTCTTCCTAATAAATATTAACAATATCCACAGATTAGTTTTGATTCCGGGGCCACCCGAAACTAAACCTGGTATTATCAGCCCCCAGCATTTATTAAAACAAACAACTAAAACTAAGAACTAACAACTGTAAATAATCATTCCTCGGCCAGCAGATCGATCCCGGCCTTTTTCAGGGCTGCCATACCCCCCTGCAGATTCTCACTACCCGTAATCCCGGCATGGTCCAGAATAATCTGAGATTCATAAGAGCGCATCCCCGCATTACAGATCAGAATCAATTTTTGATCCCGGGGCACCTCGGCCAGGCGATCCCGCAACTGTCCCTGGGGGATATTGACCCACTGCGGCCCCCACTTTTCTACCAGAGGATTAGCATTATCCGGTTCCCGGATATCCAGGAAAGTCACCCCGGCCTCTGACCGATTTTTCCAGATTGACAGGAAGTCATCCATTTTTAGCGGATGGTTTTTACCGGCCAGGATGTTTTTGGCGGTATTGGCAGCGGCATTTAAGATATCCATGGCCGCGGCAAAGGGTGGGGCATAGGCGAGCTCCAGGTTGGACAGATCATCCAGGGTCGGCCTGAACTTCAACATGGCCGCCACCGCGTCGATCCGGGCTTTTACCCCTTGTCCCATGGGACCCACTGCCTGCAGCCCTAAAATCCGCTGGGTGGGGCGATCAACCACCAACTGCAGATACATCAACTCCTGGCCGGGGTAGAAATGGGCCCGGTCGGCCTGCGAAACCAGGGTCTCGAAGGCGTCAAAACCTTCGCTCCGGGCCACCCCCAGGGTCAGGCCGGTGCAGCCGACGCTGAGCTCAAATAGCTTCATGATATAGGTGCCCACCACCCCCTCAAAAATTTCGTGACCGCCGTTCAGGTTGGTGCCAATCACCCGTCCTTGGCGGTTGGCAATCGACCCGGAAGGATAGTGAACCCTTTTACCGGTAAGCAAATGGTAATTTTCAATGCAATCCCCACCGGCATAGATGCAGGGATCGGAAGTCTGAAGGCGTTGATTGACTACAATGCCGCCGGTCGGGCCGACCAGCAACCCGGCTTCCTGGGCCAGCCGGGAATTTGGCCGGACTCCCACCGCCATCACTACTAGGTCCGCCGGCAGTGTACGCTCCGAGGTCACCACCCGGGCCACCCGGCCGTTGTCGGCCTCCAGACGTTGAACCTGCTCGCCACAATATACTTTTACTCCCTGAGACTCGATGTGGTTTTGGACCATCCGGGCCAGGGGCGAATCGATCAGGCCCGGCAACAGGTGCTCCTGAAGTTCCACTACTGCGGTCTCCAGACCCCAGAGTTCGGTGAAGGCCTCGGCCAGTTCCAGCCCGATGGCGCCGCCGCCGATGATCACCACCCGCTCGACTTCCCCCCGGGATACCGGCTCCCGGATGGCCTCTCCATCCCTGGGATTGGCCACGGTGAACACCCCAGCTAAGTCTGCTCCAGCAATAGGTAAACGCACCGGGAAACTGCCGGTGGCCAACACCAACTGATCGTAGTCCTGATGATAAGTTTCCTCTGAGGCCAAATTCTGGAGACACACCGTTTTCTGGGCCCGGTCAATGGCCAGGGCCCGGGTCCGGGTGCGGACCTCAACCCCCTTGCATCCCGCGAAAAATCTGGCATCCCGCACCAGATGAAAACTGGTGGACATCAACTCTTTTATATCCGATACATCTCCGGAAATATAATAAGGCAGGCCACAGCCGCCGTAAGAAATCAGTTCGGCCTGGTCTACCATGATTACTTGAGCCTCAGGATCGAGGCGCTTGGCCCGGCAAGCAGCCTTGGGTCCAGCGGCCACCGCTCCGATAATGACAATCTTTTTTCCCATTGTCAGCCTCCTGAACCACCTTGCAAAAGCCTGATTATCTCCGTTTGAGGTTTTATCAATCAATAAAGGAATTGTCAAACCGGTAATGGCAAGTCGGAAGCGGGGCCGCGGGCAACTGGAAATCTCTGCAAAAACGATTAGATTGTTGACCGTTGGCCGGAAAACAGGTATGGTAAAAAATCTTGATCTGATCATAGACAAGGCTCGACTAAGGTTTGTAGTCCTCTCCAGATCTTGCCAGGCTGATGGCATGATCACAAAGCTTAATTGAGTAGGATAAAATTATGTTACTGGAGGCCCGAGTTAAAGAGTTTTTCGCCGACTCGGTGCGGTTGAAAACCCGCTTTGTCGAAGAACAGGCCCATCTGGTGGTCGAGGCTGCTCAGTTGTTGGCTGCCGCCTTGCAGGCAGGGCATAAAATCCTGATTTTTGGCAATGGGGGCAGCGCTGCCGATGCCCAGCATCTGGCGGCCGAATTTGTCAACCGCTTTCGGATTGAACGCCCCCCACTGGCCGCCCTGGCGCTGACTACCGATAGCTCGATCCTGACCAGCATCGGCAACGATTACCATTTCAACGACATTTTTGTCAAACAGATCATGGCCCTGGGCCAGCCCGGAGACGTAGCCTGGGGGATCAGCACCAGTGGCTTCTCCCCTAATGTCGTGGCCGCCTTGGAAGTAGCCCGGCAACAGGGCTTGAAGACCATTGCGGTTACCGGCCGGGACGGTGGCCCCCTGGCCCCCCTGGCCGATGTGGCCCTGATAGTGCATTCTAATGATACCCCCCGCATCCAGGAGGTGCATCTCACCATCGGCCACGTGCTGTGCGAACTGGTGGATCAATTAATGTTTCCTAATCATTGTGCGGCAGGATAAAAGTGGCGGAAAAAATATCTCCTCTATCTCTGGAAGGCATTGAGACTTACAGTCTGAAAGAGCGGCCCTCCAAGGTCAGTCAGCAGGACTTCGGCCAGCCCTGGAGCCGGGGTCAATCATTTAAGGATTTTATTGAAAAACTGCCGCACCTTCTGGCCGCCCAAGAACTCCGGGAGTTAGCCGCTAGCTGGGTGCAGGCCCGTCGCCAGGATAACCTGGTGCTATTAGGCTTCGGCGCCCACGTCCTCAAGGTGGGTTTAAGCCCGGTGGTCATTGATCTGATGCACCGCAATCTTCTGTCGGGGCTGGCCCTCAATGGCGCCGGCATTATTCACGATGCGGAAATCGCCATGGTGGGCCGCACCTCTGAAGATGTCGGGCAGGAATTGGGGACCGGCCGCTTTGGCATGGCCGAAGAGACCGCCAACTTCCTCAACGCCGCCATTAACTGGGGCGCGGCCCAGGGCCTGGGTCTGGGAGAGGCCGTGGGCCAGAGGCTGCTGGAGGCCGGCTGGCCCTTCAACCATCTCAGCGTGCTGGCCTGTGCCGCCGAAATCGAGGTGCCGGTAACCGTGCATGTGGCCCTGGGAACCGATATCATTCATATGCATCCCTCAGTTGACGGGGCCGCGGTAGGAGCCGCCAGTCACCGGGATTTCCGCCTGTTCGCAGCTCTGGTCAGCCGCCTGTCAGGAGGACTATACCTCAATCTGGGGTCGGCGGTGGTGCTGCCGGAGGTCTTTCTCAAGGCTCTGTCCCTGGCCCGCAACCTGGGCCACCTGGTGGAGCCGCTGACCACCGCCAACCTCGACTTTATCCAGCATTACCGGCCGCTGATCAACGTGGTCCGCCGGCCCACCCAAGCGCACGGCAAAGGTTATGCCCTGACCGGACACCATGAGATCATGTTTCCATTGCTGGCCGCTTTGGTAGTGGAGGAGTGGGGAGACTGACATGCCCCAAAAGATCAGCATCACTGCTGGAGAACTCCAACTGAATGGCGAGTTAAACGACTCCCCCACGGCCCAGGCCATTGCCAGCGTCCTGCCCCTGCAAGGCACTGCCCTGACTTGGGGGGAGGAAATCTATTTCGCCATACCGGTAATGGCGGAGCTGGATGATACTGCGGTCGAGCTGGTGGAAAGGGGCGATCTGGGATACTGGCCCCAGGGCCGGGCCTTGTGCCTGTTTTTTGGCCCCACGCCGATCAGCGGACCGGGGGAAATCCGCCCGGCTAGCGCCGTTAATCGGGTCGGCCGGATGTTTGGTGGGATCCACAGCTTGAAACAGGTGCAAGCCGGTATTATAATAAAAGTTGATAAAGTTGGATGAAATTAAGCATGGTCAATTAATTGAATCTGATCTCATAAATCAAAGGAGAACCAATAAAAAATGCCTATCTTTGAATATCGCTGCCGTAACTGTGGCAAGGTCTTTGAGCAACTGGTGTTTGGTAATGACCCCGCCGTCGAATGTCCTGAATGCCATCTGACTGATGTCGAAAAACTGATGAGCGCCTGCGCCGCCAAGGTCGGCTTCAAATTTACCTCTACCTCCACGAGCGGCGGTTCCTGTGCCGGCTGCACCGCCACCAGCTGTAGCAGCTGCGCACGTTAATCCTCTACTGAGTGATGTCATTAACCCCCTCTCCCTATAGGGAGAGGGGGTTAATGACTATACTTTTAAATATCCCGCACCCTTTGCCCAATCATCATCGCGGCCTGGTCCACCTCGGATTCAGTGGTGTAGCGGCCGACGCTGAGGCGCAGCGCCCCCCGGCCGACTTCCGGGCTGACCCCCATGGCAGCCAAGACATGCGACAGTTTGACTTCCGGGCCATGGCAGGCGGCCCCGGTGGAAGCCGCCAGTTCCGACAGGCCGGACAGGATCTCGGCTCCATTTAACCCTGGAAATGAGACATTGAGGGTGTTGGGCAGCCGTTCCGTCCCCGGCCCGTTCAGCACCAGTTTGGGGAACTCCTCCTGCAGTCGCTGATGGAGTCGGTCCCGCAGATGCTTGAGGTGGGTCTGATCCTGACCCAGGCGAGTTTGAACCAACTCAGCGGCAATTCCCAAGGCCACGGCAAAGATGACATTCTCCGTGCCCGAACGCCGCCCGCCCTCCTGGCCGCCACCGTGAATCAAGGGAGTGAAGTGGCAACCGGTTCGGATATACAAAGCACCGATGCCTTTGGGGGCATAAAATTTGTGGCCCGCCAGGGTAAGAAAATCGACCCCCAGGTCATCGACGCGGACGGGAATCTTGCCGACGCTTTGGGCCGCGTCGGTGTGGCACCAGACTCCGGCCTCGCGGGCCACCGCGCTGATCTCGGCCAGCGGCTGAATGGCACCGGTTTCGTTATTGGCATGCATCACACTGATTAGAATGGTCCGGGCGGTCAAGGCCCGGCGGATGTCATCCGGATCCACCAGCCCCCGGCTGTCTACTGGCACAAAGGTAACTTCAAAACCCTGCTCCAGTAAAAACAGGCAAGGGTTCAATACCGCGGGATGCTCAATCTGGGTGGTGATCAGATGGTTGCCCCGAGCAGCCAAATGGTGCGCCACCCCTTTGAGCACGGTATTGTTGGCTTCGCTGGCACAGCTTAAAAAGACCAGTTCCTGGGGCTGGCAACCTAACAGGTTGGCCACCTGCTGGCGAGCCTGTTCTACAGCACCCCGGGCCCGTTGGCCGAGGGCATAGGCACTGCTGGGATTGCCGAATTCTGTGATATACTTTTTAAGCCCCGCCGTCACTTCCGGGGCGATGGGCGTGGTGGCGTTGTTATCTAAATAGATCATGGTGCACCCACAGGGGTAATTTATTGACACTATAAATCAGTTTATGATAATTTTGAAGTTACTGTTAAATAATCTCGGCGATTACAGCTGGTATCGGGAGGGAGGCCTTCATGGTGGTAAAGGAAGAAAAATTTATTCTCTGGTTTGATGAGATCGGTATCAATGACGTACCGCTGGTCGGAGGGAAAAATGCCTCCTTGGGCGAGATGATCAAAAACCTGTCGGCCAAAAATATCCTGGTGCCCAATGGTTTTGCCATTACCGCCGAGGCCTATCGTTACTTTCTGAAAACCGCGGGTATTGAGAAGAGCATCCGCCAGATTCTGGACGGTCTGGATACCAGCGACATGAACGATCTCATCCGCCGGGGTAAGCGGGTGCGGGACGTGATTTTAGCCGCCAACTTACCTTCGGCTTTGGTCGCCGAGATCGGTAAGGCTTACGAGGAGTTGGAAGACCTTTACGGCCAGTCCGGAGCGGATGTGGATGTGGCCGTGCGGTCCTCGGCTACCGCGGAGGATTTACCGGATGCTTCTTTCGCGGGCCAGCAAGAAACGTTTCTCAATGTGCGGGGCAAGGTCTCCTTAATCCAGGCGGTGAAGAAATGCTTTGCTTCGCTGTTTACCAACCGAGCCATCAGTTACCGTCACGATAAGAGTTTTGATCAGTTTGACGTGGCTCTCTCAGTCGCCGTGCAAAAGATGGTCCGCTCCGACTCCGCCTGCTCGGGGGTGATATTCTCCATTGATACCGAAACCGGGTTTAAAGATACCGTCTATATTACCGGCAGCTATGGTTTGGGCGAAACCGTAGTTCAGGGGCAGGTCACCCCGGATGAATTTTATGTTTTCAAACCAACCCTCAAAATGGGTAAGCGGGCCATTGTCAGTAAAAAGTTGGGAGACCACAACATTAAAATGGTCTATACCACGGATGAGACCCGGCCGGTGCGCACCATTGCCACTACCGAGGAAGAACGCAACCGCTATGTCCTGACAGATGATGAAATTCTTACTTTGGCCCGCTGGGCCTGTATCATTGAAGACCACTATACTCAGCAGACCGGGGTCTACCGGCCGATGGACATTGAGTGGGCCAAAGATGGGGACGGCAAATTAGTCGGCTCGGGACAGCTCTTTATTGTCCAGGCCCGCCCGGAGACCGTGCATGCCCAACGGGATTTTAGTGTCCTGGAAACCTATGCCTTAAAAGAACGCGGCCCGATAATCACTTCAGGCCAGGCTGTTGGTTCCAAGATAGGCCAGGGTAAAGCCCACATTATCGAAACCGCCGCCCATATCGCCCAGTTTCGCAAAGGCGAAGTCCTGGTTACCGATATGACCGACCCGGATTGGGAACCGATCATGAAAATAGCGGCGGCCATTGTCACCAACCGGGGCGGCCGCACCTGCCATGCTGCCATTGTTTCGCGCGAGTTAGGCATTCCTTGTGTGATCGGCACTGACAACGGTTCCCGGGTTATTGCGGAAGGGGCGGAAATTACGGTATCCTGCTCCGAAGGCGAAACCGGCTATGTTTATGAGGGCTTGTTGCCTTACGAGGTCGAACGTCTGGATTTAAAAGCTCTGCCTCCTACCCGGACCAAGATCATGATGAATGTCGGTATTCCCGAGAAGGCCTTCATGGACGGGCAAATCCCCAACGACGGGGTCGGTCTGGCCAGGCTAGAATTCATCATCAACTCCCATATCGGTATTCATCCGCTAGCTCTGATCCACTATAATCGATTGAAAGAACAGGCCGAAAACGATACCCGGCTAGCCCAAGAAATTGCCAAGATCGATGAACGGACCAAAATGTACGAAGACAAGGCAGAGTTTTTCATCGATCGCCTCTCCCAGGGAATCGGTCGCATCGGCGCGGCCTTTTATCCCAATGATGTCATTGTTCGCTTGTCGGATTTCAAAACCAATGAATATGCCAATCTGATCGGGGGCTATTTGTTCGAACCGGAAGAAAGCAACCCGATGATCGGCTGGCGCGGCGCCTCGCGTTACTATGATGAAAAATATAAACCTGCCTTCGGTCTGGAGTGCCAGGCCTTTCTCCGGGCTCGGGAAGATATGGGGCTCACCAATATTAAAGTAATGGTGCCTTTCTGTCGGACCCCGGAAGAGGGTCGCCGGGTTATTGAGGTGATGCGTGAATATGGCCTGGTACAGGGCGAAAATAATCTGGAAATCTATGTCATGTGCGAGATTCCCAGTAATGTCATCCTGGCCGAGGAATTTGCCCAGGTCTTTGATGGCTTCTCCATCGGCTCTAATGACCTCACCCAGCTGGTGCTAGGGTTAGATCGGGATTCCGATCTGATCAGCCACCTGTTTGATGAACGGCATCCGGCAGTCAAACGCATGGTGGCCCAGGTTATTGAAATGGCCCACAAATACGACCGTAAAATCGGCATCTGCGGTCAGGCCCCTAGCGATTACCCGGAATTCGCTACCTTCCTGGTGGAATGCGGCATTGATTCCATCAGCCTCACCCCTGACACTGTGGTCAAGACCAAGCTAGAGATCGCCAAGAAGGAAAAAGAACTGGGGATTACTCCCTGACGGATTCCCAACTGGCTGAGAGAGTTGGCAGTACTCGGGGTTGCTGATTTGGGTCTTGATCGGGCAAAATTTTAACCACTGAGACACCGAGAAGGCACCACCGGACCGGAGTAATAAGTTTGCCTTTGCTGAATCAGCTTTCGACCCCTTTCTACAACCTGAGCCGCCAGCTGGCTGATTTTACCTTTGGGCGATTCTATCGTCTCGAAATCACTGGCCAGCAACACTGGCTTCCCACCGGGCCGGCCATCTTGTGCCCCAAACACCAGCGCTGGGAAGACATTCCCGTTGTGGGACTGGCCTTTTCCTCACCGCTTTACTATATCGCCAAAGTAGAGTTGTTCCGACATCCCGGGCTGCGGCGACTGATGTTGGCCCTGGGCGGAGTGCCGCTGGATCGCACCCGACCTCAGGCCACACTCTCCTCGTTCCGCTATCTGGAATATCTTCTCCATCAGCGGCAATACCTAGTGCTATTCCCGGAAGGTACCTATATCAAGGGCCGGGTGGGACCGGGCAAACACCGGCTGATCCAACTGCTGCTAAGATTGCAGAACCGCGACGGCCTCTCGCCATTACCCTTCCTGCCGGTGGGTATCGCTTATCAGCCCCAACCGCCCGGTTATCGGGTCCGGGTGCAGCTTGGCCCTCCTGTTTACGCTCCCGGCCCGGCCCAGGCCCGAGAGCTGACCCAGACCCTGATGGCCCAGATCGACCAGCTTTCCAAATAATTAATGACCTCAAGACTTAAAACCAGGGAGTACCTCATGAAGATTCTCAATCTCTTTTTTTCAGCTACCGGCAACACCGCCAAAGTGGCCCAGACCATAACAGATACCCTCCAACAAGCCGGGCACCAGGTGGAAACAGCAAAAATCACCAAGGACATGGATTTGGATGTGCTGGCTTATGATTTTATCTTAGTGGGCTCGGGAGTCTATGAATGGCTGCCCGGACAGCCGCTGATCGATCTGTTTACCAAACTCCGCCGCGGCTACGCCGAACAGGGGGAGATCAAACCCGCGGCCCCGCGTCGGGCCGGGAAGAAAGTGGTGGTCTATTGTACCTACGGCGGTTGTCACACCGGCATCAACGAAGCCATCCCGGCGGTCAAGTACATGGGGCAATTATTTGAGCACCTCGGTTTTGATATCGTAGGGGAGTGGTACCTAGTAGGCGAATATCATCCCGACAAGTATAAAGAGATGTCAATCAGAGGGCGACTAGGCGATATTCGCGGCCGGCCCCACGAAGCCGATCTTCGTTAAGTCGCTGAAAAGGTGAAGGGCATATTGCAGGTCTAATTTACTGGCTTTAACCGGCCATCCCCGCGGCCTGCAGAGCCTGGTTGAGGGCAAGGACCTTTTCGGCGACGCTGATTGGATCTGGACCTAAGACCCGAATCATCGGTTCCTTGCCCCACTCGCCTCGGTCATAAATGAGATCTGCGGCCGGTTCCCCCGGCTTCAGTACCGAGGCCACCCCCCAGGCCAGGGTACTGCCTTCTTTGGCTTTAATATCAGGCGGTTCGTGGGACCGGTCAAAGCTGGCCACCTTAAAATGGAGCAACGGCGCTAGCCGCTCCACTTCTTCAAAAAAACGGATATTCATGGCGGCCCGGAGCTGGGGATGGGTGCGGAGCGCGGTCAGGATCACCGCAGCAATATGACGGGAGGCCCCGAACTCAGGCGCGCGGGGAATGATCAGTCCCTGGGGGCCTTTTAGGATGCGTCCTGGAAAGGCGGCGACATCTGAAGGGCCTGCAGCGAAAAGCGTGGCGTAACCTAAATTGCTCTGGACCTCGGGAATCAGGGTTTCGATGCCCCCGGCCTGGAGCCACGAGGCCGCGGCCGCCAGTTGCTGCAGCACGCGATAACGGTCCAACTCCCGGGCAAAGGGCGCGTAGGGATTGACCGGCCCCCGGCCCCGCCCCAAAGACAGTCCATAGATAATGGCCTGCGCCACCAGCTCACGGGCCTGATTTACCGCCTCCGGCAAGGCCAGTCCTTGGGCCAGCATAGTGGCCAAAGCCGTGGCGAGGGCGCAGCCACTGCCATGGGTATGCGTTTGGGACTGACGCACGCCCGGTAAGCGGTAACAATTAACCCCATCAAAGAGGACATCCACCGGCTCCCCCGGCAAATGCCCGCCGGTGACCAGCACCCATTGGGCACCCTGTTGGTGCAAAGCTTGGGCCGCGGCCTCCATCCCGGCCACATCATGGACCTCGAGCCCGGTAAGGCTGGCGGCTTCGGCCAAATTGGGGGTGACCAGGGTGGCCAAAGGCAGCAATTCCTCTTTGAGGACCTCTACCCCGACCGGTGCCAGCAAGGGGCTGCCGTCAGTGGCTGCCAGCACCGGGTCTAAGATAACGATGGGTACCTCTGCTTCCCGCAGTTTGGCGGCGACCACCCGGACAATATCCTCATTAGCCAGCATCCCGATTTTTACCGCGTCCACCCGAATATCTCCCAGGACTGCCTCCAGTTGGTCGGCGACCACCAAGGCCGCCACCGGATGCATGGCCTGCAGCCCCATGGTGTTCTGCACGGTAAGGGCGGTCACCACGGTCAGGCCATAGGCGCCCAATAGGGTGGCCACCTTCAGGTCCTGCTGCACCCCGGCCCCGGCACTGGGATCTGAACCGGCAATGATCATCACATTTTTCATAATCTTATTCTTTATTTATTAATCAAAGGAACAGACCCGTCCCGCTTGCGTAGGGGCGGGTTACCCCGCCCCTATCCCAGTTAATTTGGAAGGAGGGCCGGGGGACCGACGGCCCCCCTCTCCCAAGTCAGGTTTTCCTGGCTCCATTTTTTTTATCTCGGTGCTTATGCTCTGCTCCCCAATTTGATCCTTCCCTCTCCAGATGGTAAAAACTCAATAGAGTAACCTTAAGACCGGCGTGGTGGGATGGCGGCTCCGCAAAATTTACATTTCACTGCTTTAGGTCTATCCCGGGCGGGCACAATCTGATCCCGGTGGCATTGGGGACAGGTGCGTTTCAGACCCAGAATCACACTCAGCATGGCTAGGAATGGGTTCATAATATTAATTTTCCACTTTTCCGTCCGGATTTTTAAATAAATAATTATAGTGGGCAATATCACGCGGGGAGCCCAAGATGATCAACAGATCATTGCCCTCCAGCTCCATGTCCGGCTCGGGATTGGCCAGCATCTGGCCATCGCGTCGCACCGCCAGCACAGTAATGCCATATTTCTTGCGCAATTCCACCTGCGCCAACGATTTTCCCGCCAAAGGTGACCTCTCCTCCAGGCTGACGGTATTAATTTCATAATCATGCAGATAATGTTTTAGATTGACAAAAGCGGCCAGGTCATCGGTAAAGCCGCGCAAGACTTTATAACCATTAGCCCGCACCTCGGTGATGAGTTTTTCAATCTGTTCGCGCGGCACCAGATATTTCTTCAACACCAGCACGAAGATTTCTAATGATGTTTCAAATTCTTCGGGGACCACTTCATTGGCCCCTAGCTCATATAACGGCTGGACTTCTTGGATATAGCGGGTCCGGACGATGATATGCACGTTGGCATTGAGCTGGCGGGCGATTGTGGTGATGCGCCGGGTGGCGGCCGGGTCGTTGATCGCCACTACTACGATTCGGGCCTCTTTAATATTGGCCAACCGGAGTATTTCTTCCTGGGTGGCATCGCCGAAATAGATCGGTTCGCCCCGGGCTCTTTCAGTTTTGACGGTTTCCGGGTTCATTTCAATAATCACATAGGGCACCCCGCCCACATTGGCGGCGCGGGCCAGATTTCGGCCATTGATGCCGAAACCGATAATAATCAGATGGTCTCTCTTTTCCGGCTCCCCGACCTTTTTTACAAAATAAGAACCGGACCTTAACCTGGGGGGCCAGGGCAGCCGCAAGAGTAATTCGGCAATCCGTGGCGCGAAAGCCATAATGACCGGGGTGGTCACCATGGTAAGGATGGCCACATCCAGGAAAAGTTGATAAGTGTCGCTGGAAAAAATACCTTGCTGGATGCCGACCTTGGATAAGATAAAAGAAAATTCTCCCACCTGACTAAGCGCCAGACCGATTAAGATGGCGGTCCGCAGGGGAAATCTCAGGACAATGGCGGTTAAGGCCGAAACCAGCGATTTTAAGGTTAAAGCCCCTATGGTGAGCAAAGCGATCAGCCCTGGGTGCTGGAGGAGAAAACCAACGTCCAGGAGCATGCCAATGGAGATAAAAAAGAAACTGGAAAAAACGTCGCGGAACGGCAGAATATTGCCCAGGGCCTGATGGCTGTATTCGGTTTCGGAGATGATCAGTCCGGCCAAAAAAGCCCCTAAGGCCAGAGAAAGGCCGGCGTTGGCGGTTAACCAGGCTACCGCAAAGCAAATCACTACTATCACCAAGAGGAAAAGCTCCCGACTGCGGGTCCGGGCAATCTGGTATAATACTTGCGGAACAATAAATTTGGCGCTGACGATCACCAACAGGATGATGACTAAGCTTTTCACTCCCAGCGTCAGCAGATCGGCACTCAAATGTTGTGTCTGTCCGGCCAGTAATGGGGTTAACAACATCATCGGCACGATGATGATGTCCTGGAAAATCAACATGCCCAGACTGGTGCGGCCGTGCGGACTATCGATTTCGGCCCGTTCCTGGAAGATCTTGAGGACAATGGCGGTGCTGCTCAGGGATAATAAAAAGCCGATAAAAATGGCTTCGCCCAGGGACTTGCCCATCTGCAGGGCTAGGGCCAGACCGGCCAGGGCAGTAGCCGCCACCTGCAAGGGACCGGCCAGCAGCACCGATTTGCGGATTTGCAGCAGATTGGCAAAGGAAAACTCCACGCCAATAGCGAACAGTAATAAAATCACCCCGATCTCGGCTAGAATTTCTACTTCGGATACTGCTTTGACCAACCCTAAAACGTGCGGTCCGGACAAGATGCCGGTGAGGACAAAGCCGATAATTACCGGCACCCCGATCTGAGTGCAGACGAACAGCACCGCAATGGACAGGGCAAGAACGACGATCAGATCATTTAATATTTGAATTTCCATGCGGTTATTTGGCTAGGTAACTAAAGTTTTTGGTCTCGCCGACGCGCTCCATACTTTTGCGGGCCTCCAGGCAACAGCCCAGGGCGCCGTTAAACTGGGGATCCGGCGGAATGATCACCTGATAGTCGCCCCGCTGGCGCAGGCAGTTGACCACCGCATGGTTGCGGGCTACCCCGCCGACAAAAACCAGAGTGCGACAGGGATAGCGGCGGAGCATGGCCAGGGCCCGCCGGGCCACTGAATCGTTGACTCCGGCGGCGATGCGGGGCAGCGGCACCCCATCCAGCAGATGGCCGATCAACTCGGTCTCGCCAAAAATGGCACAGGTATTGGAGATGGTTACCGGTTCCTGGCTGTAAGAGGTGAATTCCTGCCACGACATTTTTAGAAAGCGGGCCATATTTTCCAGATAACGGCCGGTGCCGGCGGCACAGCGGTCATTACTGAGAAAATCAAAGACCCGCCCTTCCTTAACATAGAGCACTTTGGTGTCTTGGCCGCCGATTTCCAGTAAAATAAAATCATTGCGACCGGTCTGCTTCCTAGCCCCCAGAAAATGGGCCCGGATTTCAGTAATGGTGGGGAGATAAGCCTGCAATAGATGCTTGCCATAACCGGTGGCTACCAGGCAGGCCGGAGGCTCCAGCCCCAGACGCGGCCAGTCTATTTCCACCTGCTCCGGGGTCCGGCGAAAATAATCCCGATAAAAGGTAAGGGTATCCAACTTACGCTTGACAAAGGTTACCATATCAGTGGTACAGGCCAGCTTGACAAAGCGGCTGCCAAAATCCAGACCCACCAGCGGGGCGCGTGTTAATATCTCAGCGGCGCAGGACATCAACAAAGCCCTCCAAGCGCATGCGGGTGCGGTGGTCCAGGGCGGTGGGCCGGTCGCCTTCAATGGTCAGCATCGGCACCGCCAGACGCTGGCGGAGCAACAGGTCCTGGGTCTGCCGGAAACAGAAATTCTGGGTGTAGTGGATCAGGCCATCCAGTTGCCGCACTTTAATGGCCTCGGCAATATCATTTATACGGGCAAACACATCATATGGATAAGTATAAGCCAAGTATTGTTCAACCAGATCCCCCTCGGCAAACGGCATGCTGAACTGCCGGGGGATTTCGTTAAACACCACTTCGGCCCCCAGACTTGAGAGATACTCAAAAAGATCATTAAAGATCGGTGGAATGCCGATTAACCCCAACCGGACCAGAGCCGATCGCCGCGGCCGACGGCGGGCCTCCTCCAGGAAGGTAGTCAATTGCTCGGCAAATCCGGCAACATCCGAGTTAAAATCCGAACTGGCAATCAAGAATTGAAAATTCTCCCGGCCGCTGACCACGCCCTCCTGCCAGGTAAGTCGATCTAGGGTATGCAAATCCTGGCGCACCGGGGTTAACGTAGCCTGGAACTGCCGGACCTGCGGCCACTCGACCCCGAAGCGGGCCATTAACTGCTCGATCTGCTGGGCCAGCAACCGCCGGTCCCGGGAAAAGGGGAATTCAAAAGTGACTAGGTCGCGGCCCTGATTCTGCAATAGCTCCATCAGGGCGTGGGTATTGGAGCAATCCCCCTGCGTCACGGCGACCACTACAGGAATTTCAGGGTGGTCCAATAAGGTGGCATAAATGCCCTTGATCCAGGCACAGACGGTGCGAGGAAATCCAGCCTCTTCGGCCTGGGCCACCCAACGGTAGGCCTGATCCGAAGTGATGAACAGGTTATTAAGATCGACCGGCACCAACCCCGCGGCTAAGATGATCTCCACCGGAATGGTGGTGGTCAGGCCGACTTTGGTACCGGGGCGGTATTTTGTCCCAGGCATACTGGTTAAAGCCCTTGTGATTAATATCGGATTGATCTTAGTATAATATTATATCAAAAAAAGGGGCCGACAGGCTGGTCTACCCCTTAGAACAATACCGCGACTATGGCTCAGCTAGCGATAGCTTCCAACAATAGGCTTTTAGGCTTTGGGTCGGGCTCCAAAGATGGCGGTGCCGATCCGTACCAAGGTGGCGCCTTCCTCAATGGCCGCCTCAAAGTCGCCAGACATGCCCATGGACAGCTCCGTCAGTTTGATTTCCGGGAAAGATCGGTTCAGACGATCTCGTAATTCTCGCAATTGTTTAAAATAGGGCCGGACGGCTTGCGGATCATTAAACCACGGCGGCATGGTCATCAGCCCCCGGACCCGAAGATGTGGAAGGGAGAGGACGGTCTCGAGCAGGAATGCGGCGTCTTCCGGAGCCACTCCGGCCTTACTGGCCTCCCCGGCCAGATTGACCTCAATCAAAATTTCCTGGACTTTCCCCAATTTTTGGGCGGCCCGCTCCAAGGCTTGGGCCAGTTTGGGGCGATCAACGGAGTGGATCAGATCAAATCCGGCCACCGCCCCAGACGCCTTTTTGGTCTGCAGGGTGCCGATAAAATGCCAGCTTACCGGATTCCCAAGCGCGGCCATCTTGCGTTGAGCTTCTTGGAGATAATTCTCTCCTAAGATCGTCACCCCGGCGGCAATGGCCTGGCGGATGCGTTCCAGGTCGACGGTCTTGCTGACCGCCACCAGCTTAACCTCATCGGGCTGCCGACCCACCCGCTGGGCCGCAGCAGCAATTTGGTCTAATATGTGACGCAAATTATCAGCAATGGAATTCATGGCGTGGCCTCCAGCCCGAACACCCGGCGGGTATTATTCCAGGTATGTTGAGCCACGGTAGCCAGCTCCACCCCCTTGAGGTCGGCCAGGGTTTGGGCGGTATAGAGCAGATAGGCGGGTTCATTCCTTTTGCCCCGGCGGGGTTGGGGGGCCAGATAAGGAGAATCAGTTTCAATCAATAAACCTTCTAAGGGCAATTTCTTTACCACCTCCCGTAATGGGTCGGCTTTCGGATAAGTCAAGACCCCGGACAGCGACAATACCAGCCCCAGATCAAGAAAGGCCCGAGCTTCCGGATAGGAGCCGCCAAAACAGTGCATCACCCCACCACATAAGCGGGGGGCATATTCTTGGAGGATGGCCAGAGTGTCGGCGGTGGCCTCCCGGGTATGAATGACCACCGGCTTTCCCAGGGCATGAGCCAGCTCCAACTGACGTCGGAACCAATATTTCTGCACCTCCTGTGGGGCGTAACGACGGTAGAAATCGAGGCCGATCTCCCCTAGGGCCACTACCTTGGGCTGAATCGCCAAACGGCTCAAGTCGTCAATTATAGGTTCCTGAAGATTGCCCACCCCATGCGGATGGACGCCCACCGTACAGTAGAGCTGATTATATTTTTGGGTGGTGGCCAGGACCTGGACGGAGTTGTCCAGACTGATGCCGATGTTGATAATCAGCTCCACACCGGCCTCCCAGGCGCGTTGGATCACCTGGGACTGATCGGCCTGGTATTCCGGCAGATCCAGATGAGCATGAGAATCAGCGAGGCGGATGTCAGTCATTATCCCTTGGCCTATAGACTAAAGCCGGTTAATATGCTAAGATAAACCATATTTCGTGACCTGGCAAGGTTATATTGTGTTACGGCTGATTGCTGTCTTGATTGTTTTTGGTTGGAACTGGACCACCGCCGTCCTCCCGGTCCGAGCCCAGGAATGGAGCCATGGGCCATTAGAATGGCAGGAACTGGACAAAGGTCTCGGTTTTGCCAGGGTTACGGTTTCGGAGAGAAACCAGGGATTAGGGTTTTTATTCGTGGTTCGCATTGATCCCAATTTTAATGCCTTTCGCATTTTCCACGGCAATCCGCGGACCATCATGGAATGGCAAGAATGTACCGGCGCGCTGGTGTTGTTTAACGCCAGTTATTTTCGCCCCAATGATGAACCATGCGGGCTTATTATTGCTGATGGGGAGATTTCCGGACCCCTTCATAATTCAGCCATGCGAGGCATGTTTGTGTCTGAGCCGAAAGGCATGTCACCGGACTTGCCGCGGGCCACTATCCTGGATCTGACGGTTACAAAAATCCAGCCCCAAGATTTGCCTTGGACCCAAGGGGTGCAATCTTTCCCACTTTTATTGGACTCCAGGGGCCGCATTCGAGTTAAAAAGACCTCACTGGTAGCCCCGCGCACCGTGATCTGCACCGACCGCAAGGGTAATATCCTGGTATTTAATAGTCCAGATAAGTATTTTACGCTTTATGAGCTGGCCTGCTTCCTTAAAAGCAGTGAGTTTGAGATCGATACCGCCCTTAACCTCGACGGTGGTTCCATGGCTCAACTCTTGGTCAAGACTTCAGCATTTAGTTTTTCCTCACCTTCTTTTTTGGAGCGCCAGGCTAGGGAATTGATTGCCCCCCGGATGGTCCTGTTACCGACGGTGATTGGGGTCTTTCCCCGTCCACAATAGAATCTATGAAACGATACCTGATCCTCGGAGCCGGACATTTCGGCTATCTGGCGCTTAGTCGCCTGGCCCAACAGGAACCCGGCAGCTACTTCACGGTGGTTGATCAGAACCCGGAGTCATTAATGGATTGCCGTCTGCCCGGGTTATCTAACTTGCGCCTGGAACACGATGAGGGAGTGGACTTTCTAATCTCCCACCTCCGAGACGACTCGACCTATGATTGGATCATCCCGGCCATCCCCTGTCATGTGGCCTTTGAGTGGGTCTGGCGCCAACGTCCACCCGCGTCAGGTTGGCAATTGATACCGGTGCCACCAGAGGTAGAGAAACTGGCCGTCTGGGTTTTTCGAGGCCAGCAAGGGGAGGTGCTCCTCAGCTTGGCAGATTTTATCTGCCCGGATGATTGTCCGGAACCGGACGACCAGTGCCGGGTTACCGGCCTGCCGCGGGTCGGCACCCTGTACGAAGCCCTGGAAGATCTGGTGTTGCCTGGTTTTGAGTCGCTGGTAGTGCACAGTGAGCAACTGGCTCCCGGGGTCGGCGGTTATCCGCCCGCTGACTTATGGCAATTGTGGGATCAGGTCCAAGCTGCTTCCGGTAAGCTATTGATTGCCACGGCCTGTCGTTGCCATGGGGTAGTTCATGGTCTTAGCAAACAAGGATGACGGAGGGATAGGTGGCGTTTGATTTTTCCAGCATTATCGGTCAATCTCCATGCATGCAAGAAATTTTTAAGCTGCTCAGCCTGGTCGCGCCTTCCGATGCCAACATCCTGCTGCTCGGAGAAACCGGCACCGGGAAAGAGATCGTCGCGCACGCCATCCATAGCCACAGCCGGCGGCGGCAAGGCCCCTTTGTGGTGGTCAATTGTGCCGCCCTGCCCGAAACTCTCCTGGAGAGTGAGCTGTTCGGTCATGAACGAGGAGCCTTTACCGGGGCTGTTGCTCGCAAACAGGGCCGCTTTTTCCTGGCTCATCAGGGAACCTTATTCTTGGATGAGATCGGGGAGCTTTCCTTCACCACCCAGGCCAAGATCCTGCGGGTTTTGCAAAGCCGTGAGTTCGAGCCTCTGGGGAGCAACCGGACCCTTAAAGTTGATGTCCGCATCATTGCCGCCACTAACCGACAGTTGGAGGTCGAGGTCCGGGAAGGACGTTTTCGGGAGGATCTGTACTATCGCCTCAATGTAGTTTCCATCGCCCTCCCGCCGCTGCGGGAACGGGGTGAGGATATCGTTTTGCTGGCCCAATATTTCTTGAGTTATTATAATAAAAAAAATGCCCGGCAGATCAAGAGCATCGACCCAGAGGTGCTGAGCGTTTTCCGCAAGTATTCCTGGCCGGGTAATGTCCGGGAACTGGAAAATGTTATAGAGCGGGGCGTAATCCTGTGTCCGGCGGAAATCCTTTCCCTTAAAGAGCTTCCACCTGCCCTGCAAGAGCTGAAGGGCCATCCTGGGGTCGATTATCAAATCCCTCGCCGGGACGCGGAGCCCAGCCTGGTGGAGTTGGAACGGGAACTGATCCTACGGACCCTGGATAAGGTGGGCGGTGATCGCCAGCAAGCCGCGGTTATTCTGGGAATCTCGATGGAGGAATTAAATCTGAAATTAAAGGCCTATGGCGGTTAACCTTGCAGCTCCAGGCTGCGCTGGGAACCAGGAGTCATTAAGGAGACTCAGAAAATGTTTTATCCACCGTTGCTGATGATTTTCATGCTGGTTTTTTTTGTTCTGGCCATCTTTCTTTTTGCCTTTTTACAGGTGGGGGTGATCGGGTTGGCTTTTGCCAAACTAGGGTTGCCGCCGCAACATCTTTTCGGTATCTTGCTGGCCACCTTGTTAGGCAGCATGGTAAATATTCCCATCGGTCATCTAGAAAGCAACCAATTGATCCACGATGAGGTGGTAAGCTATTTCGGTATGCGCTATCGGGTCCCCAAGGTTATCAAGCCCCAAAAAACCATTCTGGCCATTAATGTCGGTGGAGCCTTAATCCCCTTGTTGATCTCGATATACCTGATATTTAAAATACACAGCTTGTTGCTGCCGGTTTTGGTAACCGGCATCGTCGCCCTGGTCACCAACCGGTTGGCACGGCCGGTGCAGGGCATGGGCATTGCCATCCCCGCCTTGATTCCGCCGGTTATTGCCGCGGTGGGAGCCTTGATTTTCTCTCCGGTCGAAATTAGGGCCCCGATCGCCTATATCGCCGGAACGATGGGAACGCTGATCGGCGCCGACCTGCTGAAAATTAAGGAGCTGCGTAATCTGAACGCTCCGGTAGCATCGATCGGCGGCGCCGGCACCTTTGATGGGGTTTTTTTGAGCGGCATCATTGCGGTATTACTCAGTTAAATTGTAGTCTGCCGACCAATTTAACTCAACCCGGGAGGAGTACCTATGATTCGACCATCTGGCTGGAAAATGATGGCATTAACCCTCAGCCTGATCATACCTTTGCTGGGCTGGGTAGATATATCCGGCAACACTATCAACCCCGAATACGTCAACCGCATCAAGGATGGCCAGACCACCAAAAACGAGATTATGTTGCTGTTCGGCGAACCCCAGGAAGTTAACCGCACCCCGGCCGGCCTGATATTCACCTATAAGAGCTACAAAGATGCCACCCTGCCAGCATTTGCTAAGGAAAGGGAGATTAATCCCCAGTCAACCGTGCCGTTTTATCTGGACCAGGACAAAACCGTCAAGAAGGTGCCGGTAAAGAAAAAAAGCAAGGTGTTGCACAGCACCCTGATCATTCGCTTTAAGGCCGATGATTATACGGTCGCCGGCCATACCTATACCGTATGTGACTCCAATGGAAAAACTCCTCCTAAATAATCCTGTTTAATGATTTGACGACCATACCCCGACTTCCCTGGCGGTTTCACCGGCTGCTGATTGAAGAGGCGGCCCAGGGGGATGATGTTACTCACCGGGTACGCTCCCGGCTGTCCCACCTGCCGGTAGAGATTATTCCCCAAGCCCGGGAGTTGCGTGGCCAGGGCCCCCCTGAAGCCCGGCTGATTTTGCCCGAGCCAAGCGCACCTTGCTTCTGGCCCACCAGAAGGGGGCGTTTGGGCGGCCCTGCCCAGGGACCAAAGGCTGTCTGTGCTGTGGTTATCAGGTGCTGCAGGTAGTCACTGGTTGCCCCATGGACTGTAGTTACTGCATTCTTCAGGGTTATCTTAATTACCCGGCCATCACCATTTTTACCAATATTGCCGATCTCATGACTGAATTACAGGACCGGCGGGCGTCCGACCCAGAGCGAGTTTGGCGGCTGGAAACCGGAGAATTCGCCGACAGTCTGGCCCTGGATGACCTTATGGGCCTTAATCACCGGTTGATCCCGTTTTTCGCCCGCCAGCCGTATCGCCGAGGAAGAGATCATTACCGCCCTGGACGGTAAGCTGCGCTACTTCAAGACCCTGCGGATTGAGATGTATTCTCGCCTGCGAGAGTGGATCACCCGGCGGGCCCCCCAGGTCCTGGTTTATTTGTGCATGGAGAGTCCGTCCGTCTGGCAGGCAGTTTTTGGGTTTGTTCCGGCCGAGGGCGAACTGGCCCGGTTACTGGACCGCCAGGTATTGAAAGGTTTGACCCAGCCCCGATAGGTGGCCAGCCCCAGCCAGGCCCAGTTGTTGCCATAATAGTCATCGGGCCGGTTGAAATATCCTCCCTGGCTGCCTTCCTGATAGGTGGCGACAATCTTTTCGGTCCATTGCCGGGCCAGAGCTGGCTCTTTTCCGGCCAGCGCCGCGGCCGCCAGCCCGGCATAGATCACCGGACTTTCATAATCCACCGCCGGTTGGCCCGGATAGGTATAAACCGCGGCCAGTTTCTGCCTCTCACGCCATTGTCGGGAGAAAAAGGGCAGCAAGGACTCTTGCAGGCATTTTAAGGCCCGCGGTTCTTGAAACCATAGCTGATCCAGAGCAAGGCGCCAGGGAATGCGCACCGCTTCCCAGCCAAAATTGGAGCTATGCGCGGCCGAGGGGTCAAATCTATCCGGAGTGGCCAGGACACACCAGTCCGGAAATAGCCCTGCCCCCCGCATCGATCCTAGCTGGCGGCTTATTTTTCCCAGGGCATAATAGGTTGAATCAATCAGTTCTAACCAGCGGCGGTCCTGGCTCACCCCATAAAACAGACGATAGGCCGCTGGGGAGAAATAAGAAGGATTGAGCAGCAGCGGCAACTTAGGTGCTATCCAGCACCCCGGAGTCAGCCAGCGGCGGCTGGAAGCGTCGGTAGCGGTCTCCTGGGCCAGGATGTCATCCAGGATCAGGCGGGCCTGAGCCAGATACCCGGGCAGCGGTGGCGACGGCCGGCCCCATTGCCGGTGGGCCAGGATCAAGGCCAGGGCGTAATCCAGGTCGGCATCGCTGGCGCTGTTCCAGTCTAAAACCTGCCATTGACCATTGCTGGTCTGTCCCCAGCGCCAGGCCAGGAGGTGGTCGCCCTTGGCCCTGAGGCGGGAAAGATGGGCTTCGGTCCAGGCATAACAACGATCAAAGGTGGCCTGATCCTGGCTCCAAACGGCCCGCAACATGGCATAGGCCTGGCCTTCCGAGATACTATCCTGCTGGTTTTCCGGCCTGATCACCCGGCCGCCCGGCGAGATAAAATTTACCCGGTAGCCTTCCCAGGTTTGCCTAAGAATATGATCCAGACGCTCCTCCCAGCCCGAGTCGGTAGGGGGCGCCGAGCAAGCTACTAGGGCCCAACTGGCCACTGCCATGATGAGCCATTTAAAATATTTGAGTTTAACCACTGGGTCACCTGTAATCTGAAATATTACTCAGCTCAGAAAAAACCGCGCTTCCCTCAAATTAAACTTTTAAGTGCTCGGCGTAATAAGATTAATTAGCCATTTTGGTGCTGCATTCCTTTAGCAGCACCGTCACTGTTCCCCAGTTCAGGGGGCCTTGATGCGACGGCCGATTTCTCGCACCCGGGCCATGGCCTCCCCCACATCAAAGGTCAGCACCCGGCGATCCTTCACCACCACCCGGCCGTTGACCAGGACAGTGCGCACATCGGCTCCGGAGGCCACGTAAACCAAGTGTGAATAAGGATTATACATTGGTATCATATGAGGTTGCTGACAGTCAATGACGATCACATCGGCCTTTTTGTTCGGCTCCAGGGAACCGACCTCCTGATCCAGGTTTAGCACCCGGGCGCCCCCTCGGGTGGCCAGATCAACAACTACGGTTGCCGGAATGACGGTTGGATCCTGGTGATGGACTTTGTGGATTTTGGCAGTGGTGTCCATTTCCTGCAGCAGGTCCAGGTTATTATTGGAAGCGCAGCCATCCGTGCCCAGGGCCACCTTGACTCTCTGAGCCAGCAATTGCACCACTGGTGCAATGCCCGAAGCCAGCTTCATATTGCTTTCCGGGCAATGCACCACCGCGGCCCCGTGCTGGGCGAGCAGCTCCACATCGGTGTCGGTTAAGGCCACAGCATGGTCGGCCACCAGGCGGGGAGTGAGCAACCCTAGTCGATGCAGATGAGCCACCGGAGTCGCTCCATAACGGGTCTGACAATCCTTGACCTCCTGCCAGGTTTCAGCCAGATGGATGATGAGCCGGACCTCGTGCCGGGCCGCCAGCTCGCCACAGCGGATTAAAAGTTCCGGAGAACAGGTATAAATGGCATGGGGCTGAATAGCCACCTGGATAAGGGGGTCAGCTTGCCAGTGGCGGCATAAATCCTCGCTGAACTGCAGCCCCTGCTCGGGCGGTCCGTAATTGGTAGAGGGAAAATCATAAAGCACCTCACCGATCACCGCCCGGATACCCGCCTGTTTAGCGGCCTGAGCCACGGCATCAGCAAACAGGTACATGTCGCAGAAGGTGGTAGTGCCGGAGAGCAACATTTCCGCCGCCGCCAGTTTGCTGCCCCAATAGACCAGATCCCGGTTGATATGGCGTTCCGCCGGGAAAATGTAATCTTGCAGCCATTCCGCCAGGGGCAAGTCATCAGCCAGCCCCCGGAAGCAGGTCATGGCAGCATGGGTATGGGCATTGATAAGCCCAGGAAGGATCAAATCATGGGGATAATCAAGAACCTCGGGGGCCTCATAGCGGGCTTCGATCTCGGTCCGGGAACCCACTGCTAAAATATGATTGCCCCTGACCGCGAGGGCTCCCGGGTTAAACTCCTCTCGATTATCATTCAGGGTCAGGACCAGGCCCCCCAGGAGCAGCACATCAACTTTTTCCGGGGATCTCGCAACTTGGGGTGAGCCGGACAAAATAACCTCCTTCAGGGAATAGTAAGGTGTTCCCTAATTAACGATTCATAAAAATCAGGAGCCGACCCCCGGGGCACTTTAAGGCGATAAAAGCCGGGAACCAGGACATAACCCTGGATCTGGGGATTCAAGCCTTTAATGGCCTTGAAATAAGTGCCACAGGCCTGGGCTACCTGACGCAAATGAACCTGGCGGTGCAGAATAAATTTTACCTGGTCATACTCCAGGGGAGGGTAAAGTTGATCGGCCGGAATCTCATAACCATAATGGGCCGGTTGACCCAGCACGATCTTGGCGGCGATAATCCTCAGGACATAACGCTCGGTTTCCTCCGGCAGGCTGAGGCGATAGTAATCCCGGACGCCCTGTTCAGCGATTTCCTTCTGCAAGCGGCCCTCGCCGCAATTATAAGCCGCAAGCGCCAAGGCCCAGTTGCCAAACTTTCGGTGTAAAAACTTCAGGTACTGCAACGCCGCCTCGGTAGCGGCGTCGAAATCCAGGCGCTCATCAAGATGTTTCTCGGTCTTGAGGTCGAAGCGGTTGGCGGTGGCTTTGATAATCTGCCAGGGGCCCCAGGCATCGCGGGGAGAGCGGGCTTCCGGACGCAAGTCACTCTCTACCAGGGCGACATACTTCAAGTCATCCGGGAGACGTGCCTGCCGTAATTTTTTTTCAATATCGGGGAAATAGCGGGTAGCCCGTTTGAGCCACAGAGTGGTCTGAATGCGGTTCCAGACCACGATAATAAATTCTTTGTCCATGGCCTCCCAGACCGCTCGATCATGCACCGGCACCACCTCGCCACACAGGGTCAACCGCTTGGGAAGCTCATAGTAAGGCATCCGCACGGTAGGCTGGGCTGAGGGCCAGGGGCTTGACTTTGGGTGGGTGGCGACCGACCCATAAGGCCACAAGCAGACAGCCAAAAAAAGCAGGATTATAAAAAACATCGAAACTATCCTTCCTCCCGAAGGGGCTGGGGTTATGCCTTGCTTTTATGCGAAATCTAAAAAGGTGTCAAGACTGCAAGGCAAAGGAATAATACTGACGCTTGACTCTTTTTTGGTCTTAACAATTGAGTCGTTAAAGCCGATAAGGATATCAGCTTTTATATATCGGCAGGGCTGGGGCTGGACCTTCAGGTAACATATTTAACTAACTTTCCTTACTAATTAAGGTTACCTTATGATCACTTTAGTGCATAAACCTGGTCGGATTATTGAATTTTATTGTTTAAAGTCTGGCCTGTGCTTGTTTAACATCTTTTTAGATGATCATTTTGCAGGAAAAGGCTAGTATCGGGTTCAAGGAGAGAAGCTAATCAGACCCGTTGGGAAACCTGTTTAAACTAACCTGGCAAGCTTGCTTTTTCATCCTGGATATGGTTAAATGGCCTTGCTGATGTCGCTGTTCAACAGCCTTCTCCCGGTAATCCCGGAATTGCCTTTGGTGATGTAACCAAGCGATGCGTAAAACAGTAATCACAGTATTGCTGATACTGCTGCTAGCTATGGCTTTAGTCCTGTTGGGAGCCTACAATGTTTACCGTCATGCCCTTCAGGAGATAAAAATCGTGGTTCAGGATCAAGAAATGATCCTGGCCCGGCAGACCGCCAAGAACATTCAGTATTTTTTTGACACTTTGAAAGGACAGTTGACTCTGCTGGCCCGTCTGAAACCGGTACAACAGATGACTCCGGTCAGCAACCACATAGTCAGCATGGTGCGGGAAAGTATGGGGATAAGTCGGGTAACCATTTTTCGCCTGGACGCCAACGGTATCTGCACCTATATGAATCCGGCCACCGCCCTGGAAGGGGTGATCGGCAAGGATTTTTCCTTTCGCCCCTATTTTCAGGAAATTCGCCGCACCCACAAACCGACCATTTCAGATTATCTCACCGCTGGCGGCCAACGCTATGGCGATGTTAAAGATCGTTTTCAAGCTCTGATCATCGCGGTCCCCATCCTAGGCGACCACGGCCGATTCCTGGGAGTTTTGGGCACCGATGTTCGGCTAAGTTATATCAATGAAGCTTACATCAAGCCGGTGCGCATGGGAAATCAGGGCTATGCCTGGATGCTGGATGGGCAAGGGCGTCTGCTGGGACATCCCCAGCTTAATCTGCTGGGTAAATTATCCCAAGACTGTGAACACTCGGAAGAACTCTGTCGCCTGGAAAGAGACCATATCCTGCGCGGCGAGGAAGGCCGGGGCGAATATACCAAGGTCTGTAACCAGCGGCGAGTCGATTATCTGGTGGCCTATACCCCGGTGATAATAGACCACAAACACTGGTCAGTATTGGTATCAATGCCCTTGGAAGAAGCCGAAGATATGGTGGCGCCCATTTTCCTGCGTCTGACCATTATTAGTGGTTCCATTGTCTTTCTGTTTATCCTGGGTGCGGTGGTGATCGCCAAAAAGGCCCTGCAGGCCCAAAGACTGAAACAAGAAGTAATCAACAAAGAACTGGAGTTTACCCGACAGATTCAAGAAAGCATCTTGCCGACTCGATTTCCGCAGGGGGAGACCTTCTGTCTGTACGCCCACAATATTCCGGCTAAGATGGTGAGCGGTGATTTTTATGATTTTTTCCAAATCGACCCCCACCAGTGGGCTCTGGTGATAGCTGATGTCTCTGACAAGGGGATGCCGGCGGCACTGTTTATGTCCTCGGTGCACAGCCTGATTCGCGGCATCTCCTGCCAAGATTGGCGGCCCGCCACCATGTTGGCCCGGGTCAATCAACAACTCTCCGAAGAAAATCCCACCTGTATGTTCGTAACCCTGTTTTTCGGGGTTCTGGATACCCGCACCGGAACCCTGGATTACGCCAATGGCGGTCATCTTCCGGCCCTGGTGCTGAGGGCCGAAGGTTCGGTCGAAAGACTGGCTCGAACCGGAATGGCCTTGGGAATCGATCCCACCACCGGTTACGAACAGAGGCAGGTGACTCTCAACCCTGGCGACCTGCTGGTGCTTTATACTGACGGCATTACCGAAGCCCAGAACCAGGGGGGCGAGGATTTTGGGCTAATCCGATTGGAAGAGACGTTAAAAACCAGGCAGCAAGAGCTTCCCCAAACTTTGGTGGAAGAAACCCTGAACCAGGTTAAGGGGTTTTCCATCCGGGTGGCCCAAGCCGATGATATGACCCTGATGATCCTGAAAATGGAGGGAAAAAGTGAAAATTAAGGTAAACGAGGAAAAGAATTTTGTCATTGTGTCCCTGAACGGTCGGTTTGACTCCATGACCGCCAAGGCGGTGGAGGAAAAATTTCAGACGGTTCAAGATCAACCCCGGATTCTGGTAAATATGTCCGGGGTCCATTATATCAGTAGCGCGGGATTAAGGGTGCTGCTGTCCCTGGCCAAAGCGGTAAACCGCCATCAAGGGCTGTTACGTCTGTGTGGGCTTAATGAGACCGTGCGAGAAGTGTTCGATATTGCGGGATTTACCCAGATATTTCAGATCTATAATTCTCAAGAGGAGGCCTTGGAACTCTAATGGGTGTCAATCTGAGCCTTAGCAATCGGCCCGAAAACCTGGCACTGCTTAATGAGGCTCTGCAAGCCCAGGCCTTGGAATGGGGGCTTTCGGAGCGCTCCCTGGCCCATCTCGAATTGATCGGGGAAGAACTGTTTATCAACATCGTCAATCACGGTTATGAACCCGGCCAGTCGGGGCAGATTGATGTAACCGTAGAGCAGCAAGGACCCCGATTGCGGTTGATTATGGAAGATGACGCTCGACCTTTTGACCTTCTCCTTAATTATTATCCCCCGGAAGATCTGGATTTAGAGAGTCGGCCCATCGGCGGTTTGGGCATCTGTTTGGTCAGGAGATTAGCTGAATCAATTGTCTATTACCGAACCGCAGACAATAAAAACCGGCTGGTGGTATATCTTCCCCTTTAATCCCGAAAAGCACTGACGCTAGCTGTCAGCGCTGCAGTTGTCGGGCCTTTTGGAAGGCCTGCTCGGCCTCTTGAGTCCGCCCCCGATTCTTTAAAAATATTCCCAGGTAATAATACCCTTCGGCATAATTGGGATTGATCTGGATGGCCCGGCGCAGGGCCTCTTCGGCTTCCCCATAGCGGCCCAGACGATCCAACGAAGAGCCCATCATGCTATAGGCCTCATAAAAATCAGCGTCGCAACCGACTGCCTGTTGCAAAGCTCGGACTGCTTCGGCATCTTTGCCATCGGTACCCAACATCATAGCATGGCGATAATAATTGCGGGCGGCGCTTTGCATGGCCTCCTTTACTTTGTCACCCCAACTCGGAGAAGGGTTTATCAGGGATAGACCGATCAGACTCAGTAGCAGGTAGCGGGTAAATTGCATGGTTCTCTCCATATTTATTTGAATCATCATATTATCACAAACGATTGCGGCTGTCTTAATTTTTTCTTTTCAGAGAGTAGATTTTGTTATAATCAACTCATCCAACAGAAATCTAGCTGAATACTAATTTAAAGAGTCATCCTGAAGGCCAATACTGGATTCACCCGTTTAGAACAAAACTAGGTCCTGGTTCTGCTCAGAATGATACATAACCGTATATCAAGCTCTTGTAATAGACTTGAGGAATTTGTCGGATGGGTTTTGATTTTACCCGGAAGTGGCTCAACCGCAAGCCAGAGGGCCCCGAATTGGTTTCGGCCAAACCGGGCCGGCCCTGGCTGTTAATGGTCACTTCTGAAAAACGCAATCAGAATTATTATCGGGACGTGGAACTGGCCCGCCGATTCTCCACTATCTGGATCAGCGAAGCTTTCCCCTTTTCCCAATATGGTTATGATTTAAAGGAGATCGTCGGCCGCCTGAGCCCGAGCCAGCAGATCGATTGGGTTTGGGTCAATTACCGCCATAGTTTTACTGCCAAATTGAGCGGCTGGGAGGAGCTGGGAGCGCCGGTGGCGGCTTTTGTCGGCGACCCCCATGATTTCATCCGGACCGAGCCCAGATTTAAGCAGAAGATTGACTTTTTTCACTACTTGCGACCTGAAATATTAATTAATCCTTATCCTAATGCCAATGGCTTGGTCAGGCCGGTTATGAACGGTGCCCAGACGCCGATGGTTGGATGTTATTGGGCCGTTCCCACCCGTATTTTCCGGCCGCAAGGCCGCTGGCGGCGATATGATATCGGTTGTTTAGGCTCCCATACCCCGGGGACCTATCCCTTTCGCAACCAGGTCCGGGAATATTTACTGGCGCAGCGCCGATTAAAATTTTTCAAAAAGCTCCGGGTCTGTGGCCATGATGGGGTAATTTTCTCCAGGGCCTTGAACCGGTTACGGGCCTCCTTCACCTGTGCTTCGATTTATCAATATACCTTGATGAAATATTTTGAAATTCCGGCCTGCGGGACTCTCCTCTTTGCCGAGCCGACTCCGGATCTGGAGGCTCTGGGGTTCAGGGATGGTGAAAATTTTGTGGCGGTAAACCCTGATAATTTTATCGAAAAAATGGAACACTACCTGATCGCCGCCCCCGAGGAGATGGTCAGAATCTCCCAGGCCGGGGTTGAATTGATCAACCAACGCCATACCTGGGAAAAGCGGGTGACCGGGTTGGTCCGGGCTATCGCCCGCCATCTCAAAACCAAATGGCCTGAGGATGTCTACCAAGAAAATTAAAGTCCTGCATCTGCTGGTTACCCTGCCGGTCGGCGGGGCAGAGGACCTGGTGGCCGCTATTGTCCGGGGACTCGATGACGCCAGGTTCCAGGTCCAGGTCGCTTGTATCGGCTCTCCCGGTCCGGTCGGCATGGAGCTTACCCGTGCCGGTCACCAGGTTATCAGTCTGGGCCTGGATATCAAACACACCCTGGGCGGGAAGATAATAATGGCGGTAAGGCGCTTGCTCCAGAAGGAAAAACCCGATATCCTGCACACCCATCTTTACCACCCCAACCTGTATGGCCGTCTGGCTGCCCTGGGTCTGGATCTGCCGGTAGTGGCCTCGGTGCATAATTCCTATACTAGGGTTAAGTTCCATCGTCAGTTGTGGAATTTGCTGCTGTGGCCGCTGACTGATCGCCTGTTGGTCGGTTCCTCTCAGGTTGAAGCTGATGTCCGGCAATATGACCGGGTCCCGGCTTCCCGGGTAACTCTCCTACCCTATGGTATCCGCATGGAGGAATTGGATATTCCCGACAGCCCTACCGCGGCCAAAGCCCGGCTGGGGTTGAGCGGGTTCTGTCTGGGCACCATTGGCCGACTGGAGGAGCAGAAAGGGCAGAAATATCTGCTGGCGGCCTTGCCGGAACTACGGCGCCAAATCCCTGACCTGACCCTGCTGTTGGTGGGCGAAGGGCGGTTGGCAGCTGAGCTGCAGACCCAGGCCCAAGCCCTGGAAGTGGCTGATATGGTCCGTTTCCTGGGAACCCGCCGGGATCTGCCGCAACTCTACCGGGCCATGGATATCTTTGTGCTGCCCTCTCTATGGGAAGGGCTGCCGCTGGTGCTCTTGAAAGCCATGGCCGCAGGGTTGCCAGTGGTGGCGACCCGAGTCAGCGGCTCCAGCGAGGTCATTAAGGACAGTGAGAATGGCTGTTTGGTGCCTCCGGGGCAGCCCGGCCCCTTGGCAGACGCCATCCTCAAGCTTTATTACCGTCCCGAGCTGCGCCAGGCCTGGGGCCAACAGGCCCGGCAGACTATCGCCGAGAGCTATTCAATCCAGGCCATGTTGCAGCGATTATCAGAGATCTACCTGTCTCTGTACTCCAAACGACAGGAGTTATGAGTCACCCACGCCATACATATACCATCCTGCATACCGAATCGTCTCGGGGCTGGGGCGGCCAGGAGCGGCGCATCCTGAGCGAAGCCGAAGTCATGCGGGAGCGGGGACATCGGCTGATCATCGGGGCCGATCCCCGAGGAGAGTTATGGCAGCGCTCCCGCCGGGCCGGGTTCGCAGTGGTGAACCTCGATTTCGGAGGGTTTAATAATCTAAAAGCAGTGTGGGCCTTACGCCAGGTTTGTCGGTCCGCTGTAGTGGATATTCTCAATACCCACAGCTCTCTGGATAGCTGGATCGGGCTGTTATCGACTGCAAATTTGAGGGGGCCGGCCAATCATCAGCGGCCCCGGTTGGTCCGCACCCGTCATTTAACTACGCCCATTCAGGGTACCTGGCCGACCCGTTTGCTTTATCAGGCCCCGGAAGCGGTAATTACTACCGGCCAGGCCATCAAAGAGTTGATTGTCAGCCGGGCCCGGGTGCCGGCCGAGCGGGTCTACCCTGTCCCTACCGGGGTGCGGTTGACGGAATTTCACCCCCGTCCGGTGGAGGCCAGGCCGCTCCTACCCCAAACCTGGCCATCCGAGGCTTATATCATTGGCGTGGTCGCGGTGTTGCGCTCCTGGAAGGGGCATCTTTATCTGCTGGAAGCCCTGAAACGGTTGGCCACGGCTGAAGAACCAGCTTACCTGCTGATCATCGGAGACGGTCCCTATCGGGAAGTCATCCGGGACCGCATTCAGTCATTGGGACTGACGGAAAGGGTGTGGATGACCGGACATCAGGAACAGGTGGCCGACTGGCTGGCCCGGATGGATGTGGTGGTGCTGTCCTCTTATGCCAACGAAGGGGTTCCCCAGGCCCTGTTGCAGGCCATGGCCATGGCCCGACCGGTAATCGGGACCTCTTGTGGCGGCATTCCGGAAATCATTACGTCGGGCGTGAACGGCCTGTTGGTGCCGCCCCGGGACCCGGAAGCCCTGGCCCAGGCCCTGCAATCCCTGAGGCGCAACCCGGAGCAGGCCAGAGCCTTTGGCCGCCAGGGACTGGCCCTGGTGCAGGACCACTTTTCTCTCAGCCACATGGCTGAGGCCGTGGAGGCCATTTATGACCGGGTTCTGTCGAGGCCAAACCCCTGAATTAAAAGCATGAGGTAATCTAAGGCAAGTTTATTTATCACTAATACCTAGTTGCGATCAAAGAGCTAAAATGCCCCCTCACCCTCGCCCTCTCCCCCGCCAGCGGGGGAGAGGGGATAAAGGATAAAATAACTCATTTGAAAGCTAATCGGTATCAAGGCATTGAAAAGGTTAATTTGAATTGAGGTATGATTGCTGAATTTCTAGTTTCGGCCCTAGCCCGGCTGTGGTATCGGTTGGACCGGCGGCATCGCCAGATTACCATGCGCAATCTGGCATTTGCCTATGGACCGGAAATGCCCCCCGATCACCGCCAACGTCTGGCCCAAGAGGTCTTTCGACAGTTTATACGGCTGTTCGGGGAAGGATTGGAACTGCTAATCCTGCCGCTCTCCCGGATCAAAAACAAGGTGGAAATTATTGGCCAGGAGCACTTTGAAGCTGCCTTGGCCCAGGGCCGGGGGGTGCTGGCCATCACCGCCCACGCCGGTAACTGGGAATATACCGTTATGGGTTATGGCCTGCATTATCAGCCGGTGGCAGTGGTGGCTCGAGAGCACGACCATCCCCTGCTCAATCGCCTGATCCGTTATTTAAGGGAACGAGGCCACAACTGGATGATTGTCAAGCAGGGCGGGCTGAAGGCAATTATTTCACATTTGAAACAGAACCATATTGTCGGGGTGGTAATCGACCAGAATACTACTACCAAGGGCGGGGTATTGGTGGATTTTTTCGGCCATCGGGCCCGCACCACGCCCATGGCGGCGATTTTAGCCCGTCGCTTCGATACCCCGGTAATTCCGGTGTTCTCGCAACGCTTGCCCAACGGCCGCCACCGGCTGGTTATCCACCCGCCGCTGCCGCTGGTCAAAACAGGGGATGAAAAGGCCGATATCCTGGCCCAGGTCCAGGCCCAGACCCAGGCCATCGAAGCCTGGGTGCGCCGTTACCCAGAACAATGGCTCTGGCTCCACAAGCGTTGGAAAAACCAGTATCCGGAATTATATCGCAACTTGTAAGACTTAAAACTTAGCCCGGGTTATTTCACGATTATCCTGCCAAGGCCTTGCTGTTAATGATATTTTTGGTTTGCCAAAACACGGGAAGTGCCGGCCGGGCGGCGTCCCGCAGCCCGCCGGATTGCAGCTTATAACCTTTTAACCCCTTGCTGGGCTTTTACCTTGGTCTGCATCCGCCGCACCAATTCCTGATAAGATGATTCCCGGATGATGCGGCCGAACTGGTTCCGGTAGTTGCTGACCAGACTGACCCCTTCGATCACAATATCATAGACCCACCACTTGCCGCCTTTATTGATCATCCGGTAATTCATCGGAATCCGATCATTGGGTCGGGCCACTATTGTCCGGATCTCGGCATAGTCGCCATCCAGCCGTTCTGACTGATAGATTACTTTTTCATTCGAATAGGCCTCCAGCTTGCCGGAATAGGACCGCTCCAGCAGTTGGCTGAACAGCTCGACGAACTGCTCCCGTTGGCTGGGACTGAGTGGCTTCCAATAGCGGGAGAGGCTTCGCTTGGCCATTTCCGAGTAATCAAAGCGCTGATTAATAGCCTGTTTCACCATCTGGAGGCGTCGCTTTTCCTGGCCAGGTCTTTTCAGACTGGGATTGGAGAGGATGCTGATCACCTCATCCACCGTGGACCGCAGTTGATCCATGGCCGAGCTTCCCCAGGCTGCGGGAGTTACCATGACCATAGCCAGATAAAGGCAGACGCCAACTACCAGCAGTCGCATAAGACCTCGCATACAACTTTACTCCTTTAAAGGTTATTGGGAGAATTGCACCTGATTGCCGCTGGCGTCATCTAACTCCGCCAGGGCACCCCGATTATCATCCGGGGCTTTTGATTACTTCTTTCGACTCAGCCTGATTCACCCCCCATAACTTTGTCTTCGGATTCCTTCTGGTAATTCAGACCTTACCATGGATAAATTTACTGATCAATTCTTCCCATTCCACGGCTGACTCAGTATCATGAATTTTGCCACCCGGAGGAATCAGCCGCTCCGAACTGCCGGGCATCAGCTTGACAAACTTATCCCCGATAATCCCTTTGGTCCGGATCGAGGCGATGGCGTCATCATGAACTTCCACCCCCTTATTGAGTTTGAGGGTCAGACAAGCCAAATTATCCTTGGTGACCTGGATGGCTTCCACCCGCCCCACTTCCACCCCGGCGATTTCGACCGGCGCTCCCACTTTTAAACCCGAGATGTTGTCAAACTCGGCCTTGACCCGATAACCCTTGCCAAACATTTCCCATTCTCCTAAATGAACGGCCAGATAGATCAAACAGGCCAGACCGATCAGGACAAACAGGCCGACGATCAATTCGAGGCTGGCTTTCTTCATAGTACTGGACTCATTCCTCCAAAAAATCCGGCTCCCCCTGGATGAAATGTTGAACCACCGGATTGGTTTCCCGCTGGATGTCCTCTGGGGAACCGTAAGCGATAATGCGGCCTTTGTGGAGCATGGCCACGTGATCGGCAATCCCAAAGATCTCGGGAATATCGTGGCTGACGATCAGTGCGGTGTAGCCACTCTCCTGGTGGGTCTTGCTAATCAAATGAAAGACAGTATTGGTCATGGGTGGATCCAGGCCGGTTACCGGCTCATCAAACAGGATAATCTCCGGCTCCTGAATCAGGGCCCGGGCCAGGGCCACCCGCTTCTTCATGCCCCCGCTCAACTCATCGGGAAACTTGTTTTCCACCTCGGCAGTGAGGGCCACCTGAGCCAAGCGTTCCCGGGTGCGGCTGTTGATTTCCGCTTCCGACAGCTTGGTTTTTTCTCGCAAGGGAAAAGCAACGTTCTCAAACACGGTCAATGAATCAAATAAAGCTCCGCCCTGGAAGAGATAGGCAAACCGCTGCTTCAATTCCTTAAGGGTCTGCCCCCGGGCTTTGGTGATATCCACCCCATCGATCAACACCTGGCCCCGGTCCGGTTTAAGCAGACCGATGATATGCTTCAGCAAGACGCTCTTGCCGACTCCACTTTTGCCGATGATGACGGTAATCTCCCCCTGGGGAACCTCCAGATTGATACCGTCCAGGACGGCGTGGCCATTGAAGGATCGGGTCAGATCAATGATTCGGATCATGGTTCACATGAAAAAGGAGGTGAGGATATAATCCCACCCTAGCACCAGCACCGCGGAGAGGACCACGGTTTGAGTGGTAGCCCGACCGACCCCCTCAGCGCCGCGGGCTGTATAATAACCTTTGTAACAGGCGACCAGCATGATGGTAATGCCAAACACCAGGGACTTGACGATACCACCATTAACATCTAAAGATTCCACGCTTTGCACCATGCCTGAAAAGTAACTTCCCGAACTCACGCCCAATAAGACCACGCCCACCAGATAACCGCCCCAGATGCCGATTACATCGAAGATGGCGGTCAACAGCGGCACCGCCATCAATCCGGCGATCATCTTGGGCATCACCACATATTGCATGGGATTGATGGCCATGGTGTCCAGCGCATCGAGTTGCTCGGTGATCCGCATAATGCCGATTTCGGCAGTGATGGCGGAACCGGCCCGACCTGAGACCATCAAGGCGGTCAATACCGGCCCCAGTTCCCGTACCAGACTTAAGGCCACCGCAGATCCCAGGGCGCTCTCGGAGCCATACTTCCTTAAAGTATAATAACCCTGCAACCCCAGGACCATGCCCGTAAAGGCACCGGTGAGCAGAATGATCGAGCTCGATTTGACCCCGATAAACTGCAGCTGCTTGATAATATTACGGAACCGGTAGGGCGGGACAAAAAACAGCCCCAGGGCTTGCAACAGAAATAATTGCATCCGACCAGCTTCCTGAACCAGACTCAGCGTCCGGCAGCCAAGCTGGCGAATCAGATTGACCATATAAACAGCCCTGTTAACATTGATGGATTTTGATCTTAGTTTACGATTTTACTACAAACCTGGAACCAAACAAAATATAAAATGACTCAGCCCGGTCAAACCTCTTACCCTCTGGGCCTAACCCCCGCTCGCGCCTCAAGGTTGGCGGCAGCCAGAATGGAAAAAACCTTGACGGGAGGGGAAAGGTTTTTTAACATTTATTATGTACTAAGAATCTTGGCAATTTCCAAGCCCTTTATCTTCAGCGTCGCCAGGGTTCTCAAGGAAAGGAGCCCTTTATGCCAGTTCGAATTGCTATCAATGGGTTTGGCCGTATTGGCCGCTACTTAGCTCGAATCAGCTTGGCGGAACGCCAAGATGTCGAGCTGGTAGCCATCAACAGTCGAGGCGATACCGAGACTCTGGCCCACCTGCTGCGTTACGATTCCATCCACGGCCCCTTTAAGGGCACGGTGGAGGCCAAAGCCGATAGCATGATCATCGATGGCAAAGAAGTCCATATTACCCGGATAGATGATCCGCATCAATTACCCTGGAAGGATATGGGGGTGCAGATCGTGTTGGAATCGACCGGAGCCTTCCGGGACCGCATCTCCAATGAAGGCCATCTGGCATCTGGGGCTCATAAAGTGATTATCGGCGCACCGGGCAAAAAAGTTGACGCCACTTTTGTGTACGGCGTCAACCACGAGACCTATGCTCCCCAGCAGCATCAGATCGTCTCCAATGCCTCCTGCACCACTAACTGTCTGGCGCCGGTGGCCAAAGTGATCCACGATAATTTTGGCCTGGAATACGGTTTAATGACTACCATTCACTCCTATACCATGGACCAGCGGTTGTTAGACGGTTCCCATAAGGACTTGCGGCGGGCCCGGGCTGCAGCTTTATCTATGGTGCCGACCACCACCGGGGCCGCCCGGGTGGTAACCGAAGTCATCACCGAACTGAAAGGACGCCTGGATGGGTTGGCCGTCCGGGTTCCGACCGCCAACGTTTCTGTGGTAGATTTGGTAGCGACGGTAAAGAAATCCACCACCAAGGAAGAGGTCAACCGGGCCCTGGCAACGGCTCAAGCAGGAGCGCTGAAAGGCGTTTTACATGTCTCTACGGTTCCTCTGGTCTCCATTGATTATAACGGCTGCAGTTATTCATCGATCGTGGACGCGGAATTAACTAATGTGATGGGCGGCAATCTGGTCAAAGTCATGGCCTGGTACGATAATGAATCAGGTTTTTCACACCGCATGATTGATATGGCGGTTTATATGGGACAACGCCTGGGCAGTTAACCCTTTGCTTGCTAACCTTAAAAATCCAAAGGAGCCTCCGGTGAAGTCTATTGATGAAGTCGATATCAGAGACAAGACCTTATTTATCCGGGTTGATTTCAATGTTCCCCTGGATCGCAACCGGAACATCACCGATGACAGCCGCATCCGGGCCGTCTTGCCTACCATTAATTACTGCCTGGATGAAAATGCCAAGGTAGTTCTGGCCTCGCACCTGGGACGCCCTAAAAACGGACCGGATGAAAATCTTTCCTTAGCGCCGGTAGCCCGGCGGCTTTCCCGGCTCATTCATAAACGGGTGAAGTTTGCCCCGGATTGTATCGGTCCAGAAACCCAAAAAATCATTAAGGCCATGAAGCCGGGAGATGTGGTCTTGCTGGAAAATCTGCGCTTCCACCCCGGGGAGGTAAAAAACGACCCCGAGTTCGCCCGACAATTAATGGAAAACATTGACATCTACGTTAACGACGCCTTTGCCGTGGCTCACCGTGCCCATGCTTCCGTGGATGCCGTCACCCATTATGCTCCTATCTGCGTGGCTGGCTTTTTGATGCGGGATGAAGTGCACTATTTCCATAAGTCCATGGAAGATCCGGCCCGGCCCCTGGTCGCCCTGATCGGCGGCGCCAAGATTTCCAGTAAGCTGACGGCCTTGATAAATCTCTTAAACCACGTCGATAAATTGATCGTCGGTGGGGCCATGGCCAACACTTTTCTCAAGGCTAAGGGATACCATGTTGGCAAGTCCCTGGTGGATGACAATTTAATCGACGCGGCCAAAAAATTGATGGCTACCGCTCTGGAAAAAGGGGTAAAATTCTACCTGCCGGTCGATTGTGTGGTGGCTGATGCCTTTGATTCCCGGGCCGAGACCAAAATCACCCCGGTGCAAGAAGTACCGGATGAGTGGGTGATCGCCGATATCGGTCCGGCTACCGTGACCCTGTTCAACGAAGCCCTGCAGAATGCCAAGACCGTGGTCTGGAACGGACCCATGGGAGCCTTTGAAATCGATGCCTTCAGCCGGGGCACCCAGGCCATGGTGCACAACGTCGCCAATTCCTTTGCCCTGACCATTGTCGGGGGCGGGGATACCGACGTGGCGATTCATAAGAGTGGAGAAATACAGAAGTTTTCTTATATCTCCACCGGCGGTGGGGCCTTCCTGGAACTGCTGGAGGGCAAACAACTCCCCGGCATCGTTGCCTTGCAGGAATGGCATAAAAAGCATCCGGATTTATAATGATGATGCCTTTGCCGAAACGATTCCCGCTCATCGCCGGTAACTGGAAGATGCACAAGACCTTGGCGGAGGCCACCGCTTTAGCCCAAGAGGTGCGGGAGAAAATGGCCACCCCGCTGGCCGCGGAAGTGGTATTGGCCCCGCCTTTCACGGCCCTGGCGGCAGTGGCCCAGGTATTGGCCGGCTCCCAGATTAAGCTGGCCGCCCAGGACACCTTTTGGGAAAAGCAAGGGGCCTTTACCGGCGAGATCTCTCCCTTAATGCTCGCTGATGTCGGCTGCCAGTATGTGATCATCGGCCACTCGGAGCGGCGGCAGTATTTCGGCGAGACCAATGACACGGTGAACCGCAAAATCAAAGCCGCCCTGAGCGTCGGTCTGAACCCCATTGTCTGTATTGGGGAAACCCTGGAGGAACGAGAGGCCGGACAGACCTTGACCCGGGTGGTAAAGCAGCTGGAAGAGGGGCTGGCAGGTTTGGCTGCCGATCAGATCGCGCGCCTGGTGGTAGCCTATGAACCGATCTGGGCGATTGGCACCGGCCGCACCGCCACCCCCGAGCAAGCCCAAGAGGTCCACGCTTTCATCCGCCAACAGTTACGGACCCGCTTCGGAGATGAGGTCGCTAAAAATCGGCGTTTGCTCTATGGCGGCAGCGTTACCCCGGAAAACATCAGCGAGCTAATCCGGGAACCAGACATCGATGGGGCTCTGGTAGGAGGGGCTTCCCTAAAGGCCGAGACCTTTTTGCGCATTGCTGCTTTGGGCCATTAACGTCAGGATTGGCCCGGCAAGCTAATTGGCTTGATTTTTTTAATGCTTATAGATTACAATTAAAATATGACAACCGTAATTATCATCGTCCATGTAATTGTCTGTGTCGCCCTGATCTTTTTTGTCCTGCTCCAGAAAGGCAAAGGTTCGGAGATCGGCGCGGTATTTGGGGGAACCAGCCAGACGGTGTTCGGCAGTTCCGGGGCTGCCCCCTTTCTGGCGAAGGTGACGGCCGCCGCCGCCATTATTTTTATGCTCACCTCATTGGGGCTGACCTTCTTGAGCCACCATGGCGGGCCGTCAGTGATGACCGGGGTGGAGAGCCAGCCAACTCCGGCCGCGCCCCCAGCCCAGAGTGAATCCGGGCCGCAGCAAAAATAGACCTTAGTGCCGAAGTGGTGGAACCTGGTAGACACGCCATCTTGAGGGGGTGGTGGGGAGACCCGTGCGGGTTCAAATCCCGCCTTCGGCACCAGATGATATGCAAAAGGCGTAACCTCTTAAGATTACGCCTTTTGCATTTTGGCCGGTTGCGGATGGGTTTGCGGCTGCTTGCGTGTCCAGCCCGTTTACCATCTCCCGATTGCTGCCGGGAATCAGGCCATTTGCCTGTTAATGGCAAGAAACATTTTTTCAAACTTTTATTACTCCGAGCATTTAAAAGGTTAATCTGAGGGGAGGGCTGGGGGACCGCCAGCCTCCCCTCAAGCTTCCCCTCCCATCCCCCCTTTAAGGGGTTGGGAGAGGATGTCTCGGCTGTCTTGGTTCGCATCAACAGCAAGGGTACGCCGCTTAGCCAGGCGGATTTCATCCTGACGCTGATGTCGGTCTTCTGGGATGACGGGCATAAGGAGTTGGAGCATTTTTGCCGGGAATCCCGGAAGCCTACGAAAGGCGAAAAATCGCCATTCAACTACTTCATTGAACCGTCCCCGGATCAGCTTCTGCGGGTAAGCGTGGGGGTGGTATCCTCCCTTAAGCAAAAAGCCTATCCTCAGCGAGGACAGGCTTTTGGGGGGCCCAAGCTATCTCGTTGGCCTCCTTACAGGCCAACGATATTGCGGTGCAGTTCCCTGGTTTTTTCCCAGCGGGCCCGATCCCGGTCGGCCACCAGATTGGCTAACCGGTCCTGAATGCGTTGATAGATTGGCCCATTGATGTCATCGCCGCGCAAATGGCCGTCGATTAATTTCCGATAGCAACAGATCATTTTACCGATCATGGAGACGGCGTATTCCCGGCCCTGGACCTTAAGCGTAGCCAGGCCTAAATCTATGTATTGTTTTAATTCGTCCCCCATGATGGCGAAAGCGACGTTGGGATCGCGGCGGACCCGCTCATTGATCTCGGCGATCCGCGCTTCGCTCACCCCCCGGCGGGATAAAACTTTGCGCCGCTGTTCATCCGACAGCAGGCAGAGGCGGAAACAACTACCACTGCGGTCCGGCCAACCCTCGTATTCGACGATTTCATTGCCGTCCTCATCGTAATAAACCTTACGGATGTAGGAATCAGCGATCAGTTCGTGGAACATACAGTTACCCACGCCGCCGATGCAGCGATTGCCATGGATCAGCACCTCGGTTTTGATCCCCAAGGTATCGGCCTCCTGCTTGAAGCGCCGCAGTTGCTCCACGGTCTTGATCTCGGTGGAGGCCACGATCTGGGTGACTCCCAGTGCCTTGTACCGGGCCATCTCTTCCTTGGTGCGGATGTTACATCCCACACTGGCATGAATAACCAATTCCGGGTAATGCCGGCTGATTAATTTAATCAAGGCCGGGGTTTTGACAATAACTCCCTCAATCCCAAAGTGGGCGTACTTGCCCACTTTCTTCAGTGCCAGCTCTAATTTCTCTTCCGGAACCTCAGCATTCAACGCCACCCGCACCTTGCGGTGATACTTATTCCCGATTTTCACTGCTTCAGCGATTTGACTATCTTCTAATTCCCAAGCACACTTTCGCCGGCTAAAACCCTTGGACCCGACATAGACCGCGTCAGCGCCGTTTTTAAAGACCGCGTCCACCATGTCCAGGTTTCCACCTGGTGCTAATAATTCATTGGTCATTCCCAAGGCCTCCCATAGGTTTCTAATTCACACATTGCCATATCAAAAATTTGCCGATATGGTTTTGTCTTTACCTAGGGCCTTGTGCATTTCAGACAAGTGTCCTGGTTTCCCTTTTTATATTTTAACCTTGATCCCGCAAAAGTCAAGCGTCGGGACCTGCTTTTAATGAACCAATGGCAACTTTGGGTTCCAGCCTGATAAACTTAGATTTTAGCACAGTACTCTGAAGGTGAATAGTTTTTCTTAGGGGCCGGGCTTCATAATCTTCCCCGGCCCTTTGGGCCTGGTATTCAAGTAAAACGGCAGTTTACTTTCCTTAATGCTCGGTCACCACTAACCGGCAAAACCCCGGAATAAGCGTTAAGCCAACTCAATGACGCAAATAAGTTAGGGCCAGAACCAGAGCCAGCCCGAACTCCACGCTGAAGGTGAGAAAGTAGATCAACAACTCCATACGAGAGCCATAATCTTCTTCAAACAAGATGCGGTTGGGCTCGCGTAAAATATCCCAAGAGCTACGATCTGCTAAGGTGGCCATCGTCTGTGACTCCTTTCCCGCTTAACTAACTAGCACCAGTGACCTGTGTTTCAAAAATTTTTCGCTACCTTATAGAATCAGCGGTCTTGTGAATTATATCATTAAATCTAGCAAAAAAAGAGAAAAAAAGCATTTTTCGATTCGATAGCCTAAATTTATTGAGTTATCTGGCAGATAGCCCGACCCCAAGCCAGCATCTGATCTCAGACCATGGCCCGAATTGACCGCCATAATTTTTTTAAGAGTCCTTCCTGAGGCAGGGATCGATGACTACTTGCTAGCTGGGAATCATCTAAGGCAGCAAATTCTTCCAACAACTCTTGTTGTTTGGGGCTAAGGTGGCGTGGGATAACGACATGGACTTCAACCAGCAAATCCCCCCGCCCGTAGCCTTTCAAGATGGGGATGCCCTCACCTTTCAAGCGGATTATTTCCCCCGGTTGGGTGCCGGGATGAATAATCATTTCCTTTTGGCCGCTGAGGGTAGGTATGGGAACTTTATCTCCAAGAGCGGCTTGAACAAAGGAGATGGGCAGTTTTAAGCGCAGGTTATAGCCCTCTCGGTCAAAGAGTTCATGGGGCCGCACATGCATAACAATATATAAGTCGCCCGGCGGGCCGCCATTAATACCTTCATCGCCCTCTCCGGACATGATCAGGTGGGTACCGTTATCCACCCCGGGTGGAATTCTGACTGAGAGCTTCTTTTTTTCCGGTATCCGGCCGGTTCCTCGACATTTGGGGCAAGGCTCGGCAATGATTTCGCCCCGCCCCTGGCACCGGGGGCAGGTAGTGCTAATCCTTAAAAACCCATGGCTACGGATAATATGTCCCCGACCGCCACACTGGGGACAAGGAATTTTACGGGTGCCCGGCCGGACACCACTGCCTTGGCATGATCGGCAATTGACTGTTCGGGTTATTTCGATGTTGATCTCGGTTCCCAGGGCCGCGTCGACAAAATCCAGATCTAAATCGTAACGCCGATCAACACCGGCCTGGGGGCCAGATCGACGGGCCTGCGGACCTCCAAAACCAAAGAGGTCTTCGAAGATATCACTGAAGGCCCCGAAGATATCGGAAAAATCATGGAAGCCGGTAAAGCCAGTATCGCGCAGCCCTTCATGGCCGTATTGATCGTACAGCCGCCGTTTCTGAGGGTCTCGCAACACCTCATAGGCTTCGGAAGCTTCCTTGAACCGTTCTTCGGCCTCTTTATCACCGGGATTGCGATCCGGGTGATATTTCAGGGCCAGTTGCCGGTATTTTTTCTTGATGTCTTCTTCCTTAGCGTCCCTGGGGACCCCTAGGATCTGATAATAATCTTTATTAAATTGAACCATTTATTTCTAAACAAGCCGCTGCTTGACAGCGCGGATCTTGTCATCCAGGTGAACTTCCTTGTCGCGTCGATCATCAATGGTCAGGTGAGTAAGAACTCGCTTCACTCCCCGGTTAAAAGGCAGTTCGTGCAAAGCCTGAGCCACTTGGAGCAACTGCTCGATGCTGCCCTCGACAATGGTGCCCATATCCGTCAGATAATGAGGAACTTGCTCTTTCTGCAAGTATTGCACTACCGCCGCAATGTAATCACCGACACTGGTCTGCCCCAACCCCAGGGGAACTACACTGATTTCCATAATCGCCATTATTTCCTCCTGAGCTAGTTACAGGAGTTTCCATTTGAAAATTGGGCTACTTTCTTAACCTTAATGAATTTGCGGACTGCTTTCTTCAGGAGCTCCATATCCGAACTTTTCAACACCAAGCCATCGGCCCCAATGGCATTTGCCGGCAGCGAGAGATTATAAGCAGAATAAAAGATCACCGGGGTCTCTTTGGCAGTACCCTTAATAATACGCATGGTCTCCAACCCTGACATATCGGGCAATAACAACTCCATAACCACGAGATCAGGATGCGCCGCATCCATCAGGCGAATTAGTTCCTGACCATCAGAAGCGACCATCACCTCATATCCTTCGTCAAGAAATTCCTCTTGACAGAGCAGTTGGATATGCGGGTCGCTATCACCAAACAGAATCCGGGCCATGTGGTCCTCCCTTACCAAGGTTGGTCCCAGTTTAAGAACCAGCCCATGTTTGTTCCTGGCCTAATTAGTTTGATGGTTTTAGTAAAAAATTTTTAGCGAAACGTGAGATTGCTTTGCCCTGTTGAACTAATACGGCAAATAATCCGCCCACTAAACCGGCAGCACCACCTCCCACAGGACATCCGAATTGACCGCAAAAAGGGCATACCGAGGACATGGCGTAGATTCCCGAAAAGACCAGCCACCATCTGAAAAATCTTAATAAAACACCGATAATCGGATACTTATAAAACCGGCTCTGGGTTGGCATGCTCCGGGACTTAATCCTGGATAGTTCCTCAGATTCGCCAACCGCTGGCCGGCCCCATTCCTTCCCCTGCAAAGTGTTTACTTCGGCAAAGTTTGGTTCCTGGTGCTTGACAAACTGCACTTTTAGGGATTTCCCAGAAATATAAGACAAATTTAAAAAATTAGGGGGCTTGGAAAAAATATTTCACAAAAATCTTTTCTAATGAAAAAATTATCATTTTAATTATAATTACGAATTTAATTTTTGTCCAGCCACAGATCAATTTTTCTTGGACGGGGCTATCAGGTCCCAGAATCTGGCTGGCGCAATTGCTTCCACCGGGCGCTCAAATCTTTTTCCACCCCTTCTTCCCCCGGTTCGTAGAACCGTTCCCCCTCCAGTCTTTCCGGCAGGTAGGTTTGCGGCACGTAGTGGCCGGGATAATCGTGGGGATATTTATAGTCCCGGCCGTGTCCCAAGCCTCGGCCATCCCGTTTGGGGTCGCGCAAATGTAAAGGGACCTCTGTTATCCCCTGTTCGCTGACCACTTGCAGAGCCCGAAAATAGGCCTGGGTGGAATTGCTCTTGGGCGCCAGGGCCAGATAGATGGTGGCCTGGGCCAAATGGTATTGGGCCTCCGGCAGCCCCACCCAGGAGAGCGCTTGAGCTGCGGCCGCCACCTGGACCAGGGCCTGGGGATCGGCCAGGCCGATATCTTCGGCGGCCAGGATAAAAAGGCGGCGGACGATAAATTTGGGATCCTCCCCGGCCTGCACCATGCGGGCCAACCAATAGAGAGCGGCATCCACATCGGAGCCGCGCACGCTTTTGATAAAGGCCGAGATGGTGTCATAATGGGCCTCGCCATCCCGGTCATAAAAGATGGCCCGCTGCTGAATCGACTCAGCCGCCACCGCCAGATCTACCCGGATGCGCCCATCTGAACCTGGGGAAGTGCTCAACACCGCCAGTTCCAGGGCATTCAAGGCATTCCGGGCATCGCCGCCAGCCATTCGGGCCAGATGGCACAGGGCCTCGTCATCTACCTCAGCCGGATAGGTGCCCAACCCCCGCTCCTGATCCTGCAAAGCCCGGCGCAGCAGCACCAGAATGTCGGCTTCGCTTAAGGGCTGAAACACAAAGATTCGGGCCCGGGAAAGTAATGGCCCGATAATTTCAAAATATGGATTTTCGGTGGTGGCGCCGATAAGTGTCAAGGTCCCTGCTTCCACATGGGGCAGCAAGGCATCCTGTTGGGCCTTATTAAAGCGATGAATTTCATCGATCAACACCAAGGTCCGCACTCCGCGGGGGCGGCGTTGCTGGACCTCGCTCACCAGTTGCCGGATCTCTTTGACCCCGCTCATCACTGCGCTCAAACTCTCAAAATGGCTGCGGGTAACCGCGGCGATCACCTGGGCCAGGGTGGTCTTGCCGCAACCCGGCGGCCCCCAAAAGATCAGCGAGGAGTATAAGCGATCAACCTCGATGGCCCGCCGCAGCAACCGCCCCCGCCCCACCAGATGCTCCTGGCCGACAAATTCTTCCAGATTCCGAGGCCGCATCCGGGCCGCCAGGGGCATGGTTTCCGGGCCTACCCCCGGCAATAAGTTGGGAGGAGATAAAGACCTCCCCGGTTTTTTAATTTTATTACTGAGAATTATTAACCCTCCGGGGTTCGGCACTCCTGATTTGAGCAGATCGCAGTTTCTCAAGCACCGAATGGATGGATTTAATATTGCATTACGATAAAAATATTACTTGACCTTAATAAAAGGATAGCGGGCTTTCATCTCCCGGGTGACCAGCCCAATGCCGCACTGATTGTGAATGGTCTCAATGACCACGATTTTTTCTGCTTGGTCAAAGTCGATATGACATTTCTGGCCCCGGCGCTCACACTCCTGTTTCAGAAAGGCGTCTAACTGTTGCTCCACGGCCAGACTGGAGAGCTCGCCCTTGTGCCCCCGCCGTTTCATCCGCACATAAAACGATGATTCGCCGATGTCATCAAGTAGAACCTGGGTCGCTTCTTGAAGCCGGGACAGGAGGTTTTCCAGGGTGAAGGGAAAAACCTGGCGAATGGGCACCACTGTACTGAGAACCTCTGAAAATTCCGGTTCCTCCTCCCAGCGCCGGCGCAAATCTTCTAAAAAGGCTTCCATATCCGGCACCTTGCCCAAGAATACTTCATGAAATCCCGAATCCTGAAATTCTCCCAGACTATCAATCATCCGGAGCAGGCGGCGGCCTTGATTCATGAAGGCGGTCAGAACTACATTCCAATCTTTCATAATCGAAGCTAAACTGCGAATGTCGGAGTTTTTCGTCGCTGGCAGTCGGTCATTGACTGCGGTAATTCTCTCATGCACGGTTACTGCTTGTTATCTTATCTTTTCTCTGATATACTGGCAAGCAAAAGAATGATCCTAAAGGGATATCTATCCATGTTCGGTTATAATCTCACCACTCTGATCATTATTCTGGTCATTGCCCTGCTGTTGTTCGGCCCCAAGCGGCTACCGGAGTTGGGGGACAGCATCGGCAAGGCGATCCGCGGCTTCAAGCGGGCCACCGAAGATGCGCCGGAACCTTTGCCCAAGGAAAACCAATCCGCCGCAACTGACAGCCAGACTGACCAGACTGCCGCCAAGACCAAAGTCTGCCCTCAATGCCACCAGGAGAGTTTGACCGGCTTTGCCTTCTGTCCGCATTGTGGCCATCGCCTCCAGGAGGATGCGGAACCGCCAAAATAAGGATAGCGCTCCATGTTTGGGATTGAATTCCCTGAATTACTGGTCATTCTGCTACTCGCTTTAATCCTCTTTGGTCCCCAGAGACTGCCGGAATTTGCTCAAACTCTGGCGCAGATGGTCAAAAAATTCAAGCAGGCCAGCGCTGAATTGCAATCCGCCCTACCCTCGCTCTCCGAGCAGACTGATAGCCCCTCTCCACACAGTCATTATCAGGAGCAGGTCTGCCCCCAATGCCACCAGAGTCTCAGTCACGACTTCACCTTCTGCCCGGCCTGTGGACACCGGTTGAAGGAAGGCCCCGGCAATCAACAGGCCCTGGCCTCATAATCGATCTGACGACTGGTTGACCTGATGAACCCTGATTATGACATCGTCATCATCGGCGCCGGTCCGGCCGGTCTGTTCGCCGCGCTAACACTGGCTAAACCAAACCGCTACCGGATATTGCTGCTAGAGCAGGGCAAAGACCTTGAGGCTCGCCAGCACCGGGGTCCGGGGGACCTGCTCTGTGGCTGGGGTGGAGCCGGGGCCTACAGCGACGGCAAACTCATGCTCACCCCGGAAGTGGGCGGTTTTTTAGCCGAACTGCTGCCCCTGACGACCCTCCAGGAGCTGATTCAGGAGGCTGACGCCATATATGTCCAGTTCGGGGCCCCGGATCGCCTCTACGGCGGCGATTCCGAAGCCCTGGAGCTTTTGGAGGTCCGGGCCCGCCACGCCGGGATGACCCTGGTGCCTACTCGCCTGCGCCATATCGGTACTGAAAATTGCTTGCATGTCCTGACCGGCCTGCGGGAGCACCTGGAAGGGCATATTGACATACGCACCAACTGTCGCGTTACCCGGATTTTGGCAAATGATCGAGAGGTCCAGGGCGTCGAACTAGCCAGCGGTGAGAGCCTCTCAGCCCGCTTTGTTATTGCGGCCCCGGGACGGGCAGGGGCCGAATGGATCAGGCAAGAGACCCGGCGTCTGGGCATTCCCTCCATCCCCAGTCCGGTGGATATCGGCGTTAGGGTGGAGGCCCCGGCCCCGGTGTTGGCCCCCTTAACCGACGCCGCCTATGAGGCCAAGCTCATCTATTATTCCCGCACCTTCGATGATAAAGTGCGCACCTTTTGCATGAATCCCTACGGCGAAGTGGTGCTGGAGGATCTGGACGGCCTGCTAACGGTCAACGGCCACAGCTACACCTACCGCAGATCAGAGAACACCAATTTTGCCATCCTGGTCAGTTCGACCTTTACCGAGCCTTTCGATGACCCGATCAGCTATGGCCGTTATATTGCCCGGCTGGCCAACCTGCTAGGCAAAGGCGCGCTGGTGCAGCGTTTGGGCGACCTGCAATCCGGCCGCCGCTCCACTCTGACCCGGCTGGCCCGCTGCATCACTACCCCTACTTTAGCCCAGGCCACTCCCGGGGATTTGAGTTTTGTCCTGCCTTATCGGTACCTGTTCGACATATTAGAGATGCTAGAGGCCATGGACCATCTGGCTCCGGGCATCAATTCCCGCCATACCCTGCTCTATGGCGTCGAAGTCAAGTTCTATTCCCACCGCCTCAAACTGACCTCGCAACTGGAATCCAGTATACGCAATCTGTTTATCATCGGCGACGGGGCCGGCATCACCCGCGGTCTGGTCCAGGCCTCGGTCAGCGGCCTGCTTGCGGCTCAGGCCATCACCGCCCGTATCTAGATTACCGAATATACCTACCGGTATATTTACCCAACCCGGAGACTTATTACACAGGTAATAAGATAAATCACTGGGGGGTTAGGGGTCGCAGACCCCTAACTCCTCCCCTCATATTAACCTTTTAAATGCTCGGAGTAATATCACGCGGTCAACTGTTGCCGGTGGGTCACCTGGCCTTGGCGGCTGATGACTATTTGCTCCAGGGGAACTTTTGGGCCCGCCGCGGCCAGGGCCTTTTCCACTATACCGGTCAGGCCGGAACAGCAGGGCACCTCCATAATCGCCACGGTAATGCTCCGGACGTCGGCATTCTGGAAGATCTGGGTCAATTTATCTAGATATTCCTGAGGGTCATCAAATTTGGGGCAGCCGAGCAGCACCACCTTGCCGGACAGCAGCTCCTGGTGCAGCCGGGGATAGACGACCCCGGCGCAATCGGCCAGGACTAGAAGATCAGCCCCTTGTAAAAACGGGGCCTTAACCGGGACCAGTTTAATCTTGATGGGCCAGTGGGACAGCGCCGAGCCCACCGGGGCTTCCGGGCTTGGCGCCGGCTGAGGCGGGCGAAAAGTCTGCACCTGAGCCGAGGGGCAGCCACAAGCCAGTGACTCGGCCGGGGGTGTGGACTGCAAGTAGGCCTCCACCGCCTCGGGGTCAAAGTCTTCGGCATCCCGTTCCACAATGTGCAAGGCCCCGGTCGGGCAATCTCCCAGGCAGGCCCCCAGGCCGTCGCAGAATTTCTCCGCCACCAATCGGGCCTTGCCGTCAATCACCTGAATCGCGCCCTCCGCACAGGCCGGCACGCACTGGCCGCAGCCGTCACAGAGGTCTTCATCGATCTCGATTATTTTACGCCTGATTTTCATGTTTTTCTCCTTAACTGCCTGGCCCGGTTATTTAAGTAACACCCGCCGGGCTAGCGCCCGGCCGCTGTCGGTCAAAAACGCCTTGTCAATCCTGGCGGCCAGTCGATCCCGGTCGACAGGAGCTTTTTCCTGTTGCTCCTCCAGATTGACGATCAGGTCAGCATCATAGAGCGCCTTGAAATTCACGGTTTCCTCAGGCCGGGGGTGATGATGATGGCCGATAATGTCGCAAACCTCGTAGATCAGCTCAGCCCGAGCACCTAATTGCTCCAAAATCTGTCGGGCCACCGGCGGCCCTTCCTGCTCCTGGTACCGGGCCGAGGGGCTCCGATATTTTCTTTCCGATTCTTTGATGCCGATGTCATGGAGATAAGCAGCGCACAGAATCACCGCCATATTGCCCTGCTCATTCTTGCCGATCTCTTCGGCATAGCGGGCCACCCGCCGGGCATGGTTGATGCGGCGGAAATCCTGGCCAAAATAACGCTTCATGGCAATGGCCACCCGGTCCTTGAGCAGATCATCCCGCTGGGCCAGCAGTTCTGGCGACAGCTCTCCCAGGCATTGTTCAGCGTATTTGCAATATGAAGCGCAACCGAAATCGATTTTGGGGTTCAACACCCGATGACCGCAATTCTTGCACCGGCGGCTGGGTTCATCTTTGAAAAACTCGATATCGGCGCCGCACTCCGGGCATTTGCTCTCAAAGATGGCCCCCGGTTTCCAGTAGCGTCTATCCTGTCCCGGACATTGCATGGTTTTCTCCCTTTAGAATTTAATGCTTAGGTCATAAAATTGGTAAATTGTAGTCCGAAAAAAACTGTTCTTGGGGGAAGCGGGGGGCCAGCAGTCCCCCGACCCTCCCCACTGATGGCAAAACCCCACCATTACATAAGGGCCGTTGGTATCCTCTGGGAAACCCGGGAGCGCCGCAACTTCGGGGGACTTGCCACAAACTCCTAATACCGTACAGCCCTGGCAATTGGCAGTCTGTTCACATTGGTAACAAAACATCTTTACGCTCTGACCTCGGTTTAATGATATCAGCCGGCCACCATGCTAACTTTTACTTTCCAGCCAGACTTTTTACCTTTAATATAATTACCAGGCTCAAAAATGCCTTGACTTAGGTCAAGCGCCTGCATTTTTTTAGGCTGGTCGATGAGAATACCACAGGAACTGGCAAATATTCCCCTATTCGAAGGTCTTTCTGAGGAGCAATACGATGAGCTGGCCGCCATCGTTTTGGATAAAGTATTCCACCCCGGGCAGACGATTTTCTCCGAGGGCGATGACGGCGATGGCTTTTACGTGGTGGTGGCCGGCCGGGTAAAAATCTTTAAGCTCTCCCTGGAGGGCAAGGAGCAGATTTTACACATCTTTGGAGCGGGGGAACCATTCGGCGAGGTGCCGGTGTTTGCCGGTCAGCGCTTTCCAGCCAACGCCGAGGCCCTGGACGATTGCCGATTGTTCTTTTTTCCCCGGAACGCCTTCGTGGAGCTGATCAAACGAAATCCCTCCCTGGCCTTGAATATGTTGGCGGTGCTGTCGCGGCGGCTGCGACAGTTTACCCAGTTGATCGAAGATTTGTCCCTTAAGGAGGTCCCCGGCCGGCTGGCCGCCTATTTGCTATATTTAAGCCACCAACAGGGCGGAACCGATGAGGTAAAATTAGATATCCCGAAAAACCTCCTGGCCAGTCTGTTGGGTACCATTCCCGAAACCCTATCGCGCATTCTGGCCAAAATGATCCGACAAGGGCTGATCGAGGCCGAAGGTCCCCGGATCAGGATCATCGACCGCCCGGGGTTGCACGATCTGGCGGTCGCTGCCCGCCGCCTGTCCTAATCCAACACCTATCCCCGCCGTCTTTTATAGTGGAATCTACTGCTTAATAATAGCTATTTTTATAATATGATACACTGCTGCTCAAATTTATTCCTAGACATGTATTTGACAAACTCGACCGGGAACATGGCACCGGCCGTTCCGCCAGGAATTTTACCCGCTGGCACCAATGTGTCCACAACGAACAATTATTTCCGCGATACGTGCATTGGAAATTCTGGACTCCCGAGGAAATCCAACCGTGCGTGTTTTTGTTGATCTTGAAAAAACCCCTTAATCAAATTACTGGGAGAGCTTGGGTCTGAGCCAATAAAAAAGGCGGCCCGCAGGCCGCCCCGAGGTTTCCTGGGTGGCTCGTCTAGAAGTGGTAAGCCGCGCCTAGGTAAAAGCTGAAGAGGTTGAAATCCGGCTCAACAGAGACATTTCTGAAATCGTACGACGGTTGGGTATAGCGGTACCGGAAGGCTAGATCCAGGGAGACATTTTTCAGACACATATAACGCATTCCGGCATCGACCATCAGAGCGATTTCGGTCGTACTGTCGGAACCCAAGCCCTCAAGTTCCATGCTGGAGATAAATAACGCCGGGCCGACGGCGACATAAGGTTGCAACCGGCCAAAGGGCACTTCCGAGTCAGGCAGGAAGCCGTAACGGCCGTTGAACATGAAGCCGATGGTGAAGGCTCGACCCTGGTCCCAAATAAAAGCCCGGCCACCATTTACCTGAACCTCTTGACGCTTGAAATCCAGATTATTATAACTGAGATCGAGAGCAAAGCCCAGATACTTCATCCAATCTGGGTAGTCATAGCCTAAAAAACCCTCTTTGGTAAACCAATAGCCAAACTTGACGCCGCCAATGACCGCAGGGTCTACTTTGGCATCTTTGGCAGTTGCAGTAGCGCCAGCAGTAATGTCAATGTCAGTATTGGCTCCCAAATTACCGCCGACATAGCCCTCCACATACATTTCGCCCCAGCAGAGAGCTGGGACCAATACCAAGGCAGCAACGGCTGCCAGCAGAATAATTTTCCCCTTACTTCTCATAATTTCCCCCCTTAAACAAAGTAGTTAAACAATTGGAATAATACTCTGTATACAAGTCGAAACTTTTTCCCCCACCCCCTTTCTGTTATAAGCCTCCCAATATAAGTTCCTACCCCATATAATTCTAATGTCACAATTTTAAGGCCAGTGGGAAAAAATTGTCAAGCACAAAGTTAAAAAAAATCGGAAAAAAAGCTTCAATATTATATCGGCTGTCTAATGGCCAACTTAAGGCCAGAGGCTGAACAGAGTTGCCAGTCCTAACAACACTCCCACCAGACTGTTGAGGGTGAAAAAGGCATGGTTAAGGCGGGAAAGATCATGGGGGGACAGCAAAATATGTTCGGCCAGCAATAAAACCCCGGTTATCAACGCCATGCCCCAATAAAGCCAACTCAACCCGGCCAGCCAGCCGGTCAGGACGAATCCTACGCCGGCACCGAGATGTAATACCGCAGCCAACCGCATAGCCTTGACCCGGCCAAACCGGCCTGGACAGGAATATAGCCCCACCTGGCGGTCAAATTCCTCGTCCGGCAGGGCATAGAGGATGTCGAAACCCGCCACCCACAGCAGTACCGCCAAGGAGAGGACCACCGGCACTACGGTCAGATCACCCCGCACCGCGATCCAGCCAGCACTGGGAGCTATAGCCAGAGCCGCTCCTAGAAACAGGTGGCAGGCCCAGGTAAAGCGTTTGGTAAAAGAATAGAGCAGGACCACGGCCAGGGCCAGGGGCGAGAGCAGCAGGCATAAGCGGTTGAGTTGCGCCGCGGCCCAGAAAAACAGCAGGGTGCTGACCAGAATAAATTGGATCGTGGCCGCCCGGCTGATCAAACCTTGGGGTAAGGCCCGCTTCTGGGTGCGGGGGTTGAGGGCGTCATAGGGCGCATCCACCAGGCGATTGAAGGCCATGGCGGTACTCCGGGCTCCTATCATGGCCAACAGAATGAACAGCGCCTGCCGTGCGCTGGGCAAGCCCCGCGCCGCCAGCAGCGCCCCCATGAAGGCAAAAGGGAGGGCAAAGACGGTGTGTTCGATCTTGATCATCTGCAGCAGGATGAGGATCGACGGGAAAAATGGTTTTCGGTTTTCGGTTTTCGGTTTTCGTTTAAGAAAATTCTGTAGTGGGGAAAAGGAACGGTCCATTACTCGCCCCAGCGCCTGGTCAGATCATGTGCCAGACCCAGATGATCCAGGAGGCGGCCGACAAAATTGCGGGCCAAGTCCTCCAGCGTCCGAGGTTGGTGATAAAAGCCCGGCATAGCGGGGAAAATCGTCGCCCCGGCTTGAGCCGCCTGGGTCATATTGCGTAGATGGATCAGGTTAAGCGGCGTTTCCCGCACCACCAACAGCAGCGGCCGCCGTTCTTTCAGACAGACCTCGGCAGCCCGATGAATCAGGTTCTGCGACTGGCCCTGGGCAATAGCGCCAAGAGTACCCATAGTACAGGGGATCACTACCAGAGCCTGAAGGCGAAAGGAACCGCTGGCCAGAGGGGCAGCGAAGTCTTTAACCGAGTGGAGGATAGCCTGCGGGCCGATCAGTTCCGGCAGGCTGAGGCCCAATTCCAAACCGAGGACCTGTTCCCCGGCCGCGGAACACACAGCATGCACTTCTAAATCAGGGCGGCTCTGGAAATAGGCAAAAAGTTCCCGGGCATAGATCATGCCGCTGGCCCCGGTCAGGGCGATAGCGTAGCGGTTTATTCCAGTCCGAGGCGGGGCCATAATTCATCCACCTTCTTGACCACCTCAGGGGCCATGGTAATGACTGGCGGCCATTCCCGAGTAAAGCCCTCTTCGGGCCATTTGCGGGTGGCATCAATGCCCATCTTGGAGCCGTAGTGGGGCAGGGGCGAGGCATGGTCCAGCACATCCACCGGTCCGTCGACCAGGACCAGATCCCGCCGCGGGTCGATATTACTCCCCAGCCGCCAGAGCACCTGCGACAGATTTTGGACATCTACTTCTTTATCGAAAATGACGATAATTTTGGTAAACATCATCTGGCCCAAGCCCCACAGGGCATGCATGACTTTGCGGGCCTGGCCGGGATAACGTTTGTCAATCGAGACAAACGCCAGATTGTGAAAAACGCCTTCCACCGGCAGATTAAGATCAACGATCTCCGGCAGTTGTTTTTTGAT